>JANLQT010000725.1:0-4289 GCA_031368035.1 Rhodobacterales bacterium
TGCGCCGCGCTCATCTGCTCGCGGAACAGACCGCCGGGGTCGCTGTCGGTGCGCTGGTTGCGCTCGTCCAGGATCACCTGCAATTCGGTGTCCACATCCGATTGCGTCAGGTTCAGATTGCGCATCCGGTCGGCTTCCAGCTTCATCATCAGGCCCAGCCGGTCCGCCGCAACCCGCTGGAAATACGCGGTATAATCCAGCGTGGTAAAAGCATTGTCGCTGCCCCCCTGCGAGGCGACGATCTTGGACAACTCCCCCGGCGCGACCGTCTTGGTGCCCTGAAACATCAGATGCTCCAGAAAATGCGCGATGCCGGAATGGCCGGGGTCTTCATCCGCGGCCCCGATCTTGTACCACACCATTTGCACCACCACCGGCACGCGGTGATCCTCGATCACCACCACCTGCAGGCCGTTGTCCAACTGATAGGTCGTCACCGGCGCGGCCTGTGCGCCGCCTCCGATGATGATCGCAAGGCCCGCAAGCCAGAAACGGAACATGTCGCCTCCCTTTGCCCGGGCGCAAAGGCCGGGCCGTGTCGCGGGAAAGGCTACCCCGTGCGACCGCGAAGGCAAACCCCCGCCACGAAGGTGTGAGAGGTCGTCATCTTTTTCACTTCCTGCCGGCCTTGGGCGGCGCCGCCGGCGTCGCCACACCCCGGTCGCGCCAGAATTGCAACTCGGCATAAGGCTCCAGCGCCAGCGGCGCATAGGCCTTGAAATAGACGTCCATGTTGAACCAGCGCTGCAACAGCAGGCCCTGATGCTTCTGCCGCCAGACCAGGTCGTCCGCCGCCAACTGGTCCCGGATATCGCTGGGCGGGGCGCCAAACCGGCCGACAAAGCCGACAAGCCCGACGTCCGCCGCCGGATATCCGACCGCGGGTTTCGCGACCTTGCCGCCCAGCGCCAGGATCGCATCTCCCGCCGGGTCGCGGTCGGTCAGATTGGCCCCACCCGGCGTCGGCGGCGGCAACGCCACCAGATTCCCCGGCATTTCCAGGCTTTTCGGCGGCAGAATGGCAAACTCGTCCGGCCCCCCGGTCGAAGACCGCAGGTTCATCAACTGCGGCGTGCTCGGAGCGCAGGCCGAAAGCAGCGTCACCGCACCCACAAGCGCGAGAAGCCCTGTTCTTGCCTGCATGCGCCTCTCCATCCCGACAGGCCCCGTTCTAGCCGATCCCTTTGGGCGCGTCACGGGCTGTTTCCGCGCTTGGCGGCCTTGCCCGGCGGGCTCTTGCCGGTCCCGCTTTTGCCGCTTCCAGTCTTGCCGCTTGACGTGACAACCAGCCCGACTGCCCCCAGGAACACCCCCACATCGGCGATGTTGAATGAGAATGGATTGTCGATGCCGCAGCACGACATGTTCAGAAAATCCGCCACCGCGCCATAGCTCAGCCGGTCAATGACATTGCCCATCGCCCCGCCGATCAGCAGCCCCGCCGACACCTGCGCCATCAGCCCCAGCTTTTCGCGCCGCACCCAAAACCAGACCCAGGCCGAAATCCCGATCGCCAGCGCAATCAGCCCCCAGCGCAAGGCGGCACTGGAATCCGAGAACATCCCAAAGTTGACGCCCCGGTTCCACGCCATGCGGAACACCAGAAACGGCGGCAACACGTCATAGGCCTCAATCCGGTCCAGCCCCAGCCCCAGCAACACCAGCAGCTTGCTGGCCTGATCCAGCAGCAGAACGGCGATGGCTGTGATGACCAGCGGCGATTTGCGAAAGAATTCCAAGTGCTTGCTCCGCTGGCGCTAATGCCGGAAATGCCGCTGGCCGGTGAACACCATCGCCAGCCCGGCCGCATCCGCCGCTTCGATCACGGCGGCGTCGTTCATCGACCCGCCCGGCTGGATCACCGCCGTCGCCCCGGCATCCGCCGCCGCCATCAGCCCGTCGGGGAAGGGAAAAAACGCATCCGACGCCACGACCGACCCAATCGCCGGGCTTTGCGCCAGCCCCAGATTGTCCGCCATATCCTCGGCCTTGCGCGTGGCAATGCGCGTCGAATCGATCCGGCTCATCTGCCCCGCCCCGATGCCCACCGTGGCCCCGTCCTGCACATAAACGATGGCGTTGGACTTCACATGCTTGGCGACCTTCCAGGCAAACAGCATGTCCTGCACTTCGGCCGGGGTGGGTTGCCGCTTGGTCACCACCCGCAGATCGGACGCGGGCAGCCCGGCATAATCCCGGTCCTGCACCAGAAACCCGCCCGAGACTTGCCGATAGACCAGCCCCTTGGCCTTGGCATCCGGCAGCCCCGCCGTGGTCAAAAGCCGCAAATTCTTCTTGCCCGCGAAAATCGCCCGCGCCTCGTCGCTGGCGCCCGGGGCAATCACCACCTCGGTGAAAATCTTCACGATCTCCGCCGCCGTCTCGGCGTCCAGCGGCTCATTCAGCGCCACGACCCCGCCGAAGGCCGAGGTCTGGTCGCAGGCATAGGCCCGCAAATACGCCTCGCGCAGCGTCCCCGCCTTGCCGACCCCGCAAGGATTGGCATGCTTGATGATCGCGCAAGCCGCGCCTTCGCCCGCAAACTCCGCCACCAGTTCAAACGCCGCATCGGTGTCGCCCAGGTTGTTGTAGGACAATTCCTTGCCCTGCCACTGGCGCGCCGTCGCCACACCCTCGCGCCCCGAGCCGTCCTTGTAGAACGCCGCCTGCTGATGCGGGTTCTCGCCATAGCGCATCCCTTGCGCAAACTTGCCCGCAAACGCCCGATACCGAGGGAACGGGTCTTTCAATTCCCCCGCCAGCCAGCCCGACACCGACGCATCATAAGCCGCCGTCCGCGAATAGGCGGTCAAGGCCAGCTTCTGCCGGAACCCCAGCGAGGTCGCCCCGCCCTGTACCTTCATCTGGTCCAGCAACGCCTGATAATCCGCCGGATCGGTCAGCACGGTGACGAAATGGTGATTCTTCGCCCCCGCCCGAATCATGGCCGGCCCGCCAATGTCGATGTTCTCGATACAGGTGGCATGGTCCGCGCCCTTGGCCACGGTTTCCTCGAACGGATAAAGGTTCACCACCAGCAGATCGATCGGCTCGATCCCATGCGCGGCCATCGCCAGCAGATGCTCGTCATCATCCCGCAGCGCCAGCAGGCCGCCATGAATGGCCGGATGCAGCGTCTTGACCCGCCCGTCCATCATCTCGGGAAACCCCGTGACCTCGGCCACATCCCGCACCTTCAGCCCCGCCGTCCGCAGCAACGCCGCCGTGCCCCCGGTCGAGATCAACTCGGTCCCGTAAGCGGCCAGCGCCCGCGCCAGTTCCAGCAGCCCCGTCTTGTCGGAAACAGAAATCAGCGCGCGGCCGATCGGAACGAGGTTGGTCATGGCAGCGGCCCCCTTCGTGCGGATGCGATCAGATCGAAAGCTCGTCCCGTTCCAGATCGCGGATGGCGAGCGGAGTATCCTGCGCTTTCGCCAAGGTCCAGCCCAGCGCGGTCTCGAAATCACTGGCGCGGGCCGAAAGCACAATCTGCTTGGTCGCGCGCGGCTGCATCCGGGCCTTTTCCAGATAAATCGATGGTTCCAGCGTCAGTTTGGCAGTGCCGTCCGGACGAAACACCCAAATCTCGCCGCTGCGCAGCACCAGCGAAATTGCCGTGCCGCCCATGTCCAGCATCGCCTCCACGTCGGGATGGAGATGGAACCGCACCGCGAAATCGACCCGCTTGACCCGGCCCTCGGCCAAAAGCTGGTCAAACCGCCGCTTTTCCGCCGTGGTGATCGCCGACAGCTTGTCCACCCCCGTCAAATGCCGCCCGTCATTTGTCAGCGCCAGATCCCGAACGTGCGAAAGCCCATGCGTCCGCGCCCAGCCGTCATGCGCGATATGCAGCGCCATGCCGTTCTCGCCCGGGTTCAGCCGCAAGACGGTGACCTGCGCCTTGTCCACAAGGCTCTCCTCATCCACTGCCCCAAAGCGGGACGACGAATAGCCATCAATGCACAAGGTCGAATGGCTCGCCGTCGCCCGCCCCGCCTGATGCCAATCCGCCCCGAACGGCGTGCCCGAACCGCAAGACACGATCAACGGCCGCCGCCCCGAGGTCAGTTCAAACGCATTGGTCGAGGCGTGCGAGGACCGCCCCTCCGGCGGCGCCGCGCCATCGACGATCAGCGTGGTGCGGCCGCCCTGCAAGCGCACGAACCCCATCGCCAGATGCTGACCGGCAATCGCCCGCACGCCCGCAGCGGCCAGCGCCTGATCCAGCCGCCCCTCCATCCCCCGCCCGCCGCCCTGAAACCGCGCCAGCCCCCCGTCCGCGTGGCGCA
>JANLQT010000786.1:0-6358 GCA_031368035.1 Rhodobacterales bacterium
GCGCGGCCGCTGCAGGTGTTCTTCAAGGTCATCCTGCCGCTGCTGAAGCCGGTCACGGTGACGCTGATCGTGGTGCAGTCCATCGCGATCTTCAACGACTTCACCAACCCGCTATATTACCTGCCGGGCAGGGACAATGTCACCGTGCAGCTGACGCTGTTCAACTTCCAAAGCCAGTTCGTCTCGCAGTTCAACCTGTTGTTCATGAACATCCTGCTGGTGACGATTCCGCCGCTGATCGTCTTTATCTTCTTCAACCGCCAGATCGTCGCGGGCATGACCGCCGGCGCGGTGAAAGGATAAACATGACGGCTGTCGTCTTGAAATCGCTGAAGAAAAGCTTCGGCGCTGTCGAAGTGATCAAGGGCGTGAACCTTGAGGTTGCCTCGGGTGAGTTCTGCGTCTTTGTCGGCCCGTCAGGCTGCGGCAAGTCCACGCTGCTGCGAATCATCGCGGGGCTGGAATCGGCGACGGATGGCGAGATCTGGATTGGCGGGCGCGAGGTTTCCGGGGCCGAGCCGTCGGATCGGGGCATCGCGATGGTGTTCCAGTCCTACGCGCTGTACCCGCATCTGACCGTGCGTGAGAACATCGGCTTTGGGCTGTCTTTGGCCAAATTGCCGAAGGCCGAGATCAAGGCCAAGGTCGATGCGGCGGGGGCGGCCTTGCAGCTGGGGCCGCTGATGGACCGCAAGCCCAGGGCGCTGTCGGGTGGCCAGCGCCAGCGCGTTGCCATCGGCCGCGCCATCGTGCGCGATCCCAAGGTGTTCTTGTTCGACGAGCCCCTGTCCAACCTGGACGCCGCCCTGCGCGCGCAAATGCGGATCGAGCTGACCGACCTGCACCGGCGGCTGGGGGCAACGATGATCTATGTCACGCACGACCAGGTCGAAGCGATGACCATGGCCGACAAGATCGTGGTGCTGAACGGCGGCGGGATCGAGCAGGTCGGCACGCCGATGGAGCTGTACAACGCTCCGGTCTCGCCCTTCGTGGCGGGGTTCATTGGCAGCCCGAAGATGAACCTTTACACCGGCGAGGTGGCGCGGGCGATGGGCTGCGGCACCTACGGCATCCGGCCCGAACATGTGACTTTGTCCGAGACGGCGGGGAAATGGCTGGGCCGGGTGCGGCATGTCGAACATCTGGGGGCCGATACGGTGGTCTATCTGGATGTGCCGGGCTTGGGTGATCTGGTGGCGCGGGCGGCGGGCGAGTTGAAAGTGGCGCATGGGGACATGTTGTGGGCCAGCCCGGTGGAGGCCCGTGAATTCCGGTTTGCGTGATCTGCCGGGGAAGCAGCGGAGCTTCGCAAGGTTTTTATCTCGCTTCGGGGCAAGGGCCCCTCGGGCTCGGAGCTTGGGGGTTTCACACCCCCAAAACCCCGTGGGATATTTGGCGAAAGTGATTGGGCACGAGGCGCGAGACGTCAGTGACCTGCGCGGCGAATGATTTCGGCCAAGACCCAGCTTCCGTCGTCTTGCGGATGCAGGATCGGTGCGGCCCGCTTGGCCAGGCTGGTCTGCGCCTTGGCGGTAAGGTGGTCCAGAGTTGCGGCCAGAGTTTCGGCAGTGACGCGCAGGGCGCCGCCCGCCTGATCCAGCTGCGCGAAGATCGCCTCGAAATTCGTGGTGGAGGGGCCGTGCAGCAGGGCACAGCCATGTTGGCCCGGTTCAAAGGGCGTATGGCCGCCCTTGTCCACCAGGCTGCCGCCGATCAGGCAGGTGCCCGCCATGGCATACCAAAGGTCCATCTCGCCCATTGTATCGGCCAGAAACACCGGCTGATCGGGCTGGGGCAGGGCACCCTGCGCACGGCGGGGGGCGGGATCGCCCTGGGACTGGATCAGGGCGGCGATCTGGTCTCCGCGCGAGGGGTGGCGGGGCGCGAGGATCAGATGGGTGAAATTGCTTTGGGCGCGGAAGGCGGCAAGGATCGGGGCCTCCTCGCCCTCATGGGTCGAGGCGGCCAGCAGGACCCTGGCGCGCAGGGCGGGGCCGGGCAGGACGGGGCCGGGCAGGGAGGGCGCTTGGGCGCCGGCGGGCGCTTGGGCGTGGGCCGGCGCTTGGGCGTGGGCCGGCGCTTGGGCGCGGGCGGCCAGCGATTTCAGGGCAAAGTCGGGGCCGAGCGCACTGGCAGGAAGGCCAAGCCCGGCCAGTCGTTCGCGTGAGCCCGGATCCTGGGCAGAGGCCCAGGTGACATCCCCCAGCACCTGCGCGACAAGGCGCGGGGCGCGGGCCCAGCGCCGAGCGCTGCGCGGCGACAGCCGCGCGCCGATCAGCAGGACCGGCACACCCGACCGGCGCGCGGCGGTCAGCCGGTTCGGCCACAACTCGCCCTCCACCACGATCAGCGCCGTCGGCCGCCAGCGGCGCAGGACCCGGCCCGGCGCTCCGGCGCTGTCGAAGGGGGCGAAGGCGGCGGTCACGCCGGGGATTGCCCAGCCCGTCACCATTGCGCGGGCAGTGGCGGTGTTCGCGGTGACGAGGATCTTCAGCCCCGGCCGGTCGCGTCGCAGCCCTTCAAGGATCCACCGCGCCGAAGTCAACTCTCCCACCGAGGCGCCATGCAGCCAGACCGCGGGCCCCCCGCCGGTGCGGGGTGGGGCAAGCGCCAGACGTTCGGCCAGTGCGGCGGCCGGTTCGGCCCCGGAAAGCACGCGCCATATGCCCGCCAACAGCAGGACCGGCAGCGCCAGTGTCATCAGGACGGAATATAGCACGCGCAACGGTAAGCCCCCCGGCCTTGCTTAGGCGGCGTCGCCCTGCGGCGCAAGGATCGGCGGCCGGCTGCCGGGCCAGTCCGTCGCCAGATGCCAGGCCTGACCCATCGCCAGCACCGTGGCATCCGCGCCCACGCGCCCAGCCAGTTGCAGCCCCATCGGCAGCCCCGCCGCGCCAAAACCCACCGGCACCGACAGGGTCGGAAGTCCGATCAGCCCGGCGGGCACGCTCACCTCCATCCAGCGGTGGTAGGTGTCCATCTTGCGCCCGTCGACCGTTTGCGGCCAACGCCAGTCCACCGGGAAGGGCCAGACCTGCGCCGTGGGCAGGGCCAGCACGTCAAAGCGGCGCAGCAGGCGTGCGGCATGGGCATACCAGCGGCTGCGAAGGGTGCTGGCCGCGTGCACGTCGGCGGCGGTCAGGCTTTGGCCCTGAGCGATCTCCCACTGGGTTTCGGGCTTCAATTGTGCCCATTTCGCGGGATCGGCGGCGATGTCGCGGAAGTTGCCGGCGTTCAGCATGGCACGCAGGGTGATCCAGGCCCGCCACAGCTGTGCGGCGGGGAAGGGCGGCGCAATGGGTTCGACCACGGCGCCCATGTCCTCCATCTGCCGCAGGGCCGCCTCGCACAGCGCAAGGATGCCCGGCTCCATCGCATAGGCGCCGCCCCAGTCGCCCGCCCAGGCGATGCGCTTGCCCTTCAGGCTGGCGCCGTCCAGCGCCATGGCATAGTCGGACGCGGGCCGGTCAAAGGGCACGTCAGGGTTCGGGCCGGCCTGCACCATAAGCAGGCGGGCGATATCCTCGATGGTGCGGGCCATCGGGCCTTCGGTCGCCAGTGTGGCGAGGAACGTATCGCCCTCGGCATTGCCGGGCACGAGGCCCCAACTGGGGCGAAAGCCGTAGATGTTGCAGAACGCGGCCGGGTTGCGCAGGGAGCCCATCATGTCGGACCCGTCGGCCACCGGCACCAGCCGCGCCGCCAACGCGGCCGAAGCACCGCCGGACGATCCACCCGGCGTGCGGGTCAGGTCATAGGGGTTGCGCGTCGAGCCGAAGACCGGGTTGAACGTGTGGCTGCCCTGGCCCCATTCGGGCACATTGGTCTTGCCAATGAAGATCGCGCCAGCGCCGCGCATCCGCGCCGCCAGAAGATCGTCCTTGGCGGGGATGAAGTCCGCAAACAGTGGCGAGCCCCAGGTAGTGCGCAGGCCCTTGGTGGCGCAAAGGTCCTTCACCGCATGGGGCAGGCCGTGCAGCCAGCCCTGAGGCGGGGCGTCATCGGCGGCGCCCGCCTCGGCCATCAGCACGTCGGGGTCGCGCAGCGAGACGAGGGCGTTCAGGGCGGGATTGACCACCTCGATGTGGGCCAGGTGGGCGGCCATCACCTCGGACGGAGCCACCTTGCGCGCGGCGATCATCCGCGACAGGTCAGAAGCGGAGTGCTGCCAAAGGTCCATCTTGCCCAATCACTTTCGACAAATATCCTCGGGAGGGGTCTGGGGAGGGCACACACCCCACCCCAGCGTGGTTCATGGACGGGTGAATCACCCAACCTACATTTGCAGTTCGGTCCAGATCGCGTTTTGATACTCCAGCGCCTTGCCGGTGCAGACGGTGACGAACTGGCCCTTGTCCGCAAACTCGGCCGGGGTGTTCAACTCGGGTGCGCCCTTCATGTCGTCGGGCATGAACGCGGCCGAGCCGGTGATGCCGTTGGCATAGCGCGCAAAGGCCGACAACATTGCGGCGTTTTCCGGGGCCATGATGAAGTCGAGGAACAGATAGGCGTTGTCCACGTTCTTGGCGTCCGACAGCAGGACGACGTTGTCCATCCACAGGCCAAAGCCTTCCTTCGGGAAGCCCCATTTCACATCCGGATTGGCGAGGCGCGCGCGCAGTCCCGAGCCGTTCCAGTCTACTGTCGCGGCATAGTCGTGGTTGGTCATCTTCTCGACCGTGGAATAGTCCATCGACAGCCACTTCGGCTTGGCGGCCAGAAGGTCGTCGCGGACCTTCTTCATGATCGCCGGATCCTCGTCGCAGACCTTGCCGCCTTCATACATCGTGGCCAGCGCCATCACGTCGCCCATTTCCGGGATGACGTTGATCTTGCCCGCCAATTCCGCCGGCGGGTTCATGAAGATCGCGCTGGTGTTGATGTCGCCGGCGTAATCCTTGGTGTTGACCGACACGCCGGTCGTGCCCCACTGCCACGGCACCGACCATTCGCGGCCCTTGTCCCATTCCACATCCACCCATTCCGGCGCGATGTTCTTGATGTTGGGCAGCTTGGCATGGTCCAGCTTCGCGATCAGCCCCTTCTCGGCATAGATGCCGACGAACCCGGCCGAGGGCACGGCAAGGTCAAAGCCCGCGCCGCCCGCTTCCAGTTTCGCCAAGGCCGTATCGTTGCTGTCGAAATCGGTGATCGTGACTTTGATGCCGTATTTGTCCTCGAACTTCTTGATCATCTCGGGGCTGGTGTAGTTGCCCCAGTTGAACAGGTGCAACTCGCCCTCGGCGAAGGCACCGGCACTCGAGGCCAGCAGCACCGCCACGGCAGTCAGGGTTCTTTTCATGGTTTACTCCTCTGTTTGACTTTGGGGGCGGCTTTCATGCCCCAGGGTTTTTTCGTGTGCGTGAGGCCAGATAGAAGGCCGACAGCAAGACCAGCGTCAGCGTCAGCAGCCCGGTCGAGATCGCGTTGACATCGGGTTTCATGGCGCGGCGAAGCTGGCCCAGCATATAGGTCGGCAGGGTGTCCTGCCCCGGCGACTTGATGAATTCGGTAATGACAACATCGTCCAGCGAGGTGACGAAGGCCAGCATGGCGCCTGCGAAAATGCCGGGCATCAGCAGCGGCAAGGTGACGCGGCGGAAGCACTGCCAGGGGCCCGCGTAAAGGTCAGCGGCGGCGGTTTCCAGCGTCAGGTCCATCCCCTCCAGCCGGGCGCGAATGGGAAGATAGGCAAAGGGGATGCAGAAGGCGGCATGGGCGAGGATCAGATAGCCAAGCCCGGTATAGCCGGTCGCCTTCTTGATCGCCGCCGTCACCAGCAGCAGCGCCACGGCGGTGACGATTTCCGGCACCATCAGCGGCTGGTTGATCATCGCATAGATGAAGGTCTGGCCCCGGAACGACTTGCGCCGTGTGGTCCCCAGCGCCGCCATCGTCGCCAGCGCGGTCGACAGCAAGGCAGCGGCAAAGGCGATCTCCAGCGAGGTGATGGCGGCGGCCTTCACCTCGTCATTTTGCAACGCCAGCGCATACCATTGCAGCGAGAACCCCTCCCATTGCCCCGGGCTGTCACCGGCGTTGAAGGAAAACACCACCAGCACCAGCATCGGGGCATAAAGCGCGAGGAAGACGATGATCGCCAGGGTCGAGAACCCCGGCAGGTCGGTCACGGCAAAGGAACGTCTAGCCATTGCGCCGGTCCCCCCCGATGGTGCGGACGTAAGCCAGCAGCGCAAAGGTGACGATCACCAGCAGCGCCATCGACAGGGCAGAGCCCATCGGCCAGTTGCGGCCCTGACCGAACTGCAACTCGATGAAATTGCCGATCATCATGTTCTTGCCGCCGCCAAGGATGCGCGGCGTGACATAGGCGCCAAGACAGGGCACGAACACC
>JANLQT010000739.1:0-3774 GCA_031368035.1 Rhodobacterales bacterium
TGACCAAGTGCAACCCGAACTACGCGGCCTAAACGTCCCAATCGGAGACAAGACAGTGGTTGCCCTGGTCTTCACGACAGACAGGGCGCCATACCTCGTCCGCAATCCGCGATTCGTGTGGGCTGGCCCTTTTCGAAGAACAGAAGGTTGGTGCCGATGGAGGCATAGGGTTTGAATACCGAGTTGGGCAGGCGGACGATGGTGTGCAGGTTGCACTCTTCCATCAGGTGTTCCTTCAGCCGGGTCTTGATCCCCTCGCCGAACAGCGAGCCGTCGGGCAGAACGACAGCGGCGCGGCCACCGGGTTTCAGCAGGCGGATAATCAGGGCGAGGAACAGGTCGGCGGTTTCGCGTGTTCGAAAGGTGGGGAAGTTGCCTTCGATGCCGGCTTCCTCTTTGCCGCCAAAGGGCGGGTTGGTGAGGACGATGTTCACCCGTTCGTCCTTGGTCCAGCTGACCAGCGGGCGGGCGAGGGTGTTGTCGTGGCGGACGAAGTTCGGCTCCTCGATCCCGTGCAGCAGCATGTTGGTGACGCAGAGCATGTGGGGCAGCGGCTTCTTTTCCACCGCGCGGAGGGAGGCTTGCATCAGCGCCTCATCCTCGGGGCGTTTGACGTAAGCCTCGCGCATGTGGCGCATGGCGCAGGTCAGAAAGCCGCCGGTGCCGCAGGCGGGGTCGAACAGGATTTCGCCGGGATGCGGGTCGATCTGCTGGACCATGAAGGACGTGACAGCGCGGGGGGTGTAGTATTCGCCCGCGTTTCCGGCGTTCTGCAGGTCGTTCAGCAGTTGCTCGTAGATGTCGCCGAAGTGCTGGCGGTCGGTCAGGTTGTTGAAGTCGACCTCGTTGATCTTGTTGATCATCTGCCGCATCAGCTGGCCGGACTTCATGTAGTTGTAGGCGTCTTCGAAGACGTCATGCACGACGCGGGCACGGGGGCCGCCGAGGACGGTCAGGGCTTTCAGGCTGGGGAAAAGGTCGGCATTGACGAAGCTGAGGAGCGCATCGCCGGTGATGCCCTCCGGGTCCGCCGCCCAGGCGCGCCATTGGAGCCGGGCCGGGATCGGCGAGGTGTAGTCGTCGCGGATGAGCTCCAGTTCCTGGTCCTGGTCGTCGATGATCTTGAGGAAGAACATCCAGCATAGCTGGCTGATGCGTTGCGCATCGCCATCTACGCCGGTGTCCTTCCGCATGATGTCCTGGATGGATTTGACGAGGGTGCGGACGGACATTGGATTCAGGCGCTTTCATCATAAAGTGCGGCTTGCAGGTCGTGGACCGCCTGCTCGAATTTGGGTTTCCCCCCGAAGGCCTGGATCAGCTGGACCACACTGCCCATGCCGCTGAAGGGAGCGATCTTCAGCACACCCAGATCGTCGAGGTCAAGGACACCCTCGTCGGCATATTTGTCTAGCAGGGCTTCCAGCACTGCCCGTGCCTGCGGGCCGTACATGGCAAAGACGTTGCGCTTGGTCACGTTGTCGGCCCGTTCGCGACGGGTCAGTGGCTTGGCGTCAAAGGCGATGTGGCAGACCAGATCGAACGGATCGAGGTCTGTGCCGAGTTCCTGCGCCACGAGATCCAAGGGCAGCCCTTCCGCCTCCAGTTCCTCCAACACTGCCGCCTTGCGCCCTTCGGCCTTCCAGCGTTTCAGGAAATCGTCGAGGCTGGCAAAGCGCCGTTTCAGCGCCTTGCGCGTATAGTCGCGCAGGCTTTCGGTGACCAGCTTGCCGTTCTCATCTAGGTATTCGATGCGCTCGGCAACAATGCTGGCGCCGATGCCGTTCACGTAGACCTTCTTGACCGGAGTGCCCTTCTTGACACCCGCGGTCAGGTTGCCCGGATCGACAAGGAATTTCTCGTCGCTTGCCGCCGCCCCTGTGCCGTCAGGGTCAGCGGTATCTGATGCAGGGTCTTCGTCAGGTGGTGTGATCGGGTCGTCGGGACCGGGCGTGTAGATTTGCACCGGCTCGCCGTCGAAATCTGGATCAGCGAAATGGTTGGTCGCGCCGCGAAAGTCCATCACGGTGAAGTAGAACTTACCTGTATCCTCGTGCACCCGGGTGCCACGGCCGACGATCTGCTTGAACTCTGTCATCGACCCGACCTCTCGGTCCAGAACGATCAGCCGGCAGGTCTGGGCGTCCACGCCCGTCGACATGAGCCGCGACGTCGTCACGAGCGCCGGATAAGCAGATTCCGGATCGATGAAGTTCCCGAGTTGGTCCAGCCCGTCCTTGTCGTTGCCAGTGATGCGCATGACATAGCGGTGGTTGATGGCGACAAGGTCGGCGTTCTCGTTGATCAGGGCCTGCCGCATCCGTGCGGCGTGCTCCTGGTCCACGCAGAAGATGATCGCTTTCTGCATGCGGTCGCCGCTCTCCTTCAGAAATTCGGAGACCTTCGCGGCGACAATCTTTGTGCGGTCATCTAACACCAAGGTGCGATCAAAGTCCTTCGCGTTGTAGATCCGGTCCTCAACCTCCTGCCCATCTCGGTCCATCTGGCCCTGTTCGGGCCGATAGCCGGATACGTCGCGGTCGATGTGGACCTTGATCACCTTGTAGGGAGCCAGGAACCCGTCGCGAATGCCTTGCTTCAGGGAGTAGGTGTAAACCGGCTGGCCGAAATACGCGCTGTTGGAGGCGTACTCGGTCTCCTAGGGCGTGGCGGTCATGCCGATCTGCGTCGCCGACGAGAAGTGATCCAGTATCTCTCGCCATGCGGCATCATCGGCGGCGCTGCCCCTGTGGCACTCGTCGATCACGATCAGATCGAAGAAATCGGGAGAGAACTCCCTGAACAGTTTCTGGCTTTCGTCCGGCCCGGTGATCGCCTGGTAGAGACCGAGGTAGATTTCGTACGACGTGTCGATCCGGCGTTTCTTGTCCAGCGCAAGTGTCAGGTCAATCTGCGTTCCGTCTGCGCGTTCGATGGTCTTGGCCTGCGTCGACAGCTTGGCCATCGCCCCCGCAAACGGTCGAAAGTCGTTGACCATAGTCTGGTCGATCAAGACGTTCCTGTCCGCGAGAAACAGGATGCGTTTCTTCTTGCCGGCCTTCCAAAGTCGCCAGATGATCTGGAACGCGGTGTAGGTCTTGCCGGTCCCGGTCGCCATGACCAGCAGCACCCGTTCCTGGCCCTTGGCAATCGCCTCGACTGCGGCGTTCACCGCATTGACCTGATAATACCGCGGAGCCTTTCCGCTCCCCTCGTCATAGTAGGGCTGCAGAGCAACTCTGGACTCGGAGGCGGAAAAGCCCTTCCACTGCCGGTATTTCGACCAGAGATCGGCAGGGGATGGGAATTCCTGCAGCCCAAGCGTCGTCTCGGCCAAGGAGCTTTGCCCGGTCCGATCATGGAAAACGAAGCCATCGCCATTGGAGGCAAAGACAAACGAAATTCCAAGTGTCTCGGCGTATTCCAAGGCTTGCTGCAAGCCGCCCCCAATGGGTTGGTTGTTATCCTTCGCCTCGATGAGCGCGAGCGGTACATTAGGTTCGGCCGAGAGAATGTAGTCGGCCCGCTTGCCTTTGCCCCGGCTGACCATCTTGCCGCGAACAATGATCCGGCCCTTGGTGAAGCTGACCTCTTCGCGAATTTGGGCCTGTTCATCCCAACCGGCCGTACGCAACGCTGGCGTGATGAACTTGGTGCAGATGTCCCGCTCGCTGAGCAATCGCTTGTCCAATCGATCGGTATCCTTGAACCAGGCAGGCGCCTCGAAGAAACAAGCGGGGCTCCGTTGCGACTGACTTTAGGCAGCCTACAACG
>JANLQT010000742.1:0-3267 GCA_031368035.1 Rhodobacterales bacterium
GATGGCGTTCGAGAAGCGGCCGTGGAACAGCTCCATTGCCGCATAGGGGTCCTTCAGGCTGGCACCGTGTCCGAACATGTACAGACCGGGCGCGCCGTCCGACATGTTCTGATAGGCGTTGGTGCCGAAGTTGATCGCAGCATCGAAACCGGCGGCCAGCAGAAACTCGACCAGAACCGGCACGATGTCGCTGTGGATGCCCTCAAAGCCGTTGATCGTGCAGTTGACGGTCGCCCCGTCCTTCTCCCACAGATCCTTGCCGTTCTTGGTGAACCCGGCTTCGGTCATCAGCTTGGCACTGGCATCCACATCATAAAGGCCCGGCTGAAGTTTGGCTTCCAGCGCCTTCATTTCCGGACTGTCCACGAAAGCTTGCAGACCTGGATACAGCGGGAAGGGATAGATCGTCGCGATCTTGGCCCCTTCATACAGCGTGTCGTTGATGACATCGCGGTTGATCGCCAGCGACATGGCACGGCGCACGCGGGCGTCGTTGTAGGGCGCGATCTGGGTGTTCATCCACAGCGAGTTCGGCCACCAGTCCAGATAGCCATAGGGCGACTCGTTGCCGGAATGGGTGGTGATCTTGGAGTTCTGCTTCAGGATGTTGCCGATGACGGAGGAGCGCATGTCCAGCGCCGAGTCCATCTCGTTGTTCACGATGCGCTGGGCAATCGTGTCCATGTTATGGCCGACCTGGCCGCCGAGGTTCGAGATGATGACACGCTTGACGTCCGGCAGCGGCATGAGGCCGGCGCCAACCGCCCACCAGTCTTCGCGCAGGTTGAAGATCTTCTGGTTCGCGTCCCAAGCCACCAGCGAATAGGGTCCCGAATGCGGGATATCGACGCCGCCGGCAAAGGCGTTCACATCGGCCTGACCGTCAAAGGCATGGGCCGGAACGATCGGAATGCCGGTGTCGAACTTTTCGCACAGCACTTCGAACTTGAAGCGCGGCGCCGGGATCTTGAACTTCACGTCCACCGTCAGATCGTCCGTTGCGGTGATGGTGTCGACGAACTGATCGAATGCGGCGTGATAGGGCAGCTTTTCGTTCTTGAGCTGGCCTTCGAAGGTGAACACCACGTCTTTCGAGGTGACGGCTTTCCCATCGCTCCACTTCGCTGCCGGGTTCAGCTTGATCTGAAGCGCGGTGAAATCGGCAGAGGTGTATTCCATGCTGGAGGCCAGCCACGGAATATAGTCGTCCTTGAAGATGCCGAAATACATCAGCGGTTCCCACATCAGGGCATTGCCCTCCTGGTGGGTATAGCCCGGAACGGCCCAGGGGTTGGTGACGCCGATGGGCGAGGTGATCGACCAACCGAGCACCAGTTGCGCCTCGCGTGGCAGGTCGGCCAGCGGGGTGGCCGGGGTGATCTCCGTTGCCGCATCTTGCGCAAATGCCATCATTGGCGCAGCGCCGGCGGCGAGCGCCCCGGCCGCCGCCGTCATCATGAATTGCCGGCGGTGCATCATATAGACCGCAGGCGGTATGTTCAGCTTGTCTGCCATTCCTAGAGTCCTCCCAGACATCTTTTAGGTCGACGCGAGTAGCCCAGTTTCTGGCCGGCCGGGGGCAGGCGTCGATGCATGGCGCAATCGATGTCGTTGGGGCTCGCCGCTCCTCCGGCAGAATCCCGTGTTATCAAACCCGTCCGGACAGTCCTTCCAGCACATGCGGATTCTAGAGTGCCGTCTTTTTGTGCCGATAAAGCAAGGTCATCACGCAAAAATAGTCCTGTCAATGATGATGATCATCACGATTCGAATTGGCGTTCGGAGGAGTGGACGCCGGACCGGTTCCCTTGCGCGCCACTCGGCGCCTGCCAGCGCGATCCATGTTGGCCCTGATTATCCAGAACCAGCCGCACCGCGCGTTCACGCACTTCAGGGGAAAACTTGTTCGTTGTCTTGCTCATGGTGCTCCATCCTACTCAGAAGTTGGAGCTTCCGGCAAACCCGGCGCGGTTCATTTCAGCCTGGAGCGCGCCCACTATAGCCGACGGAATTTCAAAGTAGCCGGTGCCGCCGCTCCCGCCGAGTGGCGCGGTCTTCGTGTGGGGTCGGGCAAGCCGAGACGAGTTCGCACTCGTCTGACAGCACCGCCATCGCGACTGGCATCCAACCTGCACCGCCAGGTCGGCACCGCGCGCTTCAAGCCAGCTTCGATGCCAGCCACTCCGATCCCTTTCTGACCGTCTCCCGCGCTTCGCTCAGTCCCAGAAGCGAGGCGTAGCCGTGCAGCGCGCCTGGAACCTTTTGTAATGTCACTTTGCCCCCCGCACCCTGCAGGCGTTCCGCTTAGGCCACGCCTTCGTCGCGGAGCACATCGCATTGAGCAACTGTGATGAAGGCAGGCGCGCTGTCGCCGAGGTTCGGGGTGCGGAGCGGTGACATCTGGGGCAGGGCGCGGGTCGCGGGGGCCGGCGCATAGGCTTGGTGGAAATGGCGCATCGTGCCGCGGGTCAGGATGTGGCCTTTGGCATAGCGTTCGTACGAGGGCAGTTCATAAGCACTGTCGGTCACGGGATACATCAGGAACTGCGCCAGAACCGGCACTTCATTGGCCACCACGGCGGCCAGGTTGCCGCCCGCGCTGTCACCAGCCACCGCCACCTTGCCTGTCGCCGCAAGGGCCCGCGTGACGGCGATGCAATCCTCCAGCCCCGCCGGGAACGGGTGGTCAGGGGCCAGTCGGTAGTCCACCGACACGACCTCATGCCCGCTTTCGGCGGCAATCGTTGCGGCAAGACAGTCATGACTTTGGGTGCTGCCCAGCATCCAGCCGCCGCCGTGGAAAAAGGCGATCCGGCCGGGTTTTGCGCCCTTGGGCGGGTAGCGGCGGACGGGTATGCCTGCAACCGTGTCTTCGGTGACGGCGGCCAGGGTATGGCACCTGCCGGTCAGGATCACAGGGCCAGCGCTGGATTTCAACAGTTCCGCACGGGCCTTGGCCGACCCGACCTTCTCGACAGGCGACAACATGAAGCCCGCCGCAAAGGCGATCAGGCGCAATTTGAGACTCGCGCGCGGGGCCATTCGGGGGGCCATCGTTCAAGCGCCCAGTGTCGAAAGGAAGCCCGCCGTCAAGAGGACTTCGACGGTTACGGCCACGAGAATGCCCTTGCTGACATTGCCCAGCCGCAATTCGTTGAGGCCCGTCAGTGCCAGAAGCCCGGTCACGGTCGCAGCGCCAACCGCAATGCCGGTCTGGGCCTCGTCGGCTCGCGCCAGACCCATCATCACCGCCAGCCCCAGATAGAC
>JANLQT010000783.1:0-3494 GCA_031368035.1 Rhodobacterales bacterium
GTGCGCCATGCCGGATCCTCGGGCGGGGCGCTGACGGCGCTGCTCGGGCATCTGCTGGCGACAGGCCGCGTCGATGCGGTGCTGCAGACCGCCGCCGATCTGGTGTTTCCCATCGGCAATGAAACCGTGATCACCACCGATGCCGCCGCGATCCTGAATGCGGCGGGCTCCCGTTACGCCCCTTCCGCGCCGCTGGCGGGTCTGGCCGGGCCGATGGCGGATGGGCGCCGTTTTGCCTTTGTCGGCAAGCCCTGCGATGCGGCGGCACTTCGGGCGCTGGCGGGGCGCGATCCGGATGTCGCCCGCGTCTTTCCCGTCATCCTGTCGTTCTTCTGCGCCAGGGTGCCCAGTCATGAAGGTGGGCGCAAGGTGCTGGAGGCGCTTGGCACCGATCTGGACCACAACCTTCGCTTCCGCTTTCGCGGCGATGGCTGGCCCGACGAGGCGGGCGGCATCCTGTCCAAACATGTCCAGCACCGCTGCAATATCTGCGCCGACGGCGCCGGCGCAGCTGCCGATCTCGTCTGCGCCGACGCCTGGGAGACCGATGCCCAGGGCTATCCGCTCTTCGCCGATCGCCCCGGCGTCAGCCTGATTGTCGCGCGCACGGCGCTTGGCGCAGACTTTCTGACCGAAGCCGAAGCCGCTGCTATCATCGAAACGCAAAACTTCGCGTTGGCCAGACTGGCCGCCATCCAGCCCGGCCAACGCGAACGCCGCCGGGCGCTAGCCGCAAGACTGGCTGCCCTGAAGCTGCTGGGCCGTCCGATTCCGGATTATCGCGGCCTGAAGCTTCTGGAAGCGGGGCGGCAGAACAGCGTCGGCCGACTTGTCAGAAACTCTCTCGGCACGTTGCGACGGGGGCTGAAACAATAGGGGGTCCCATGCGCTTTGCCTTCGTGACCACGGAATTCCCGGTAAGCCGTCCCGACAGTGGGGGTCTGGCAAGCTATAGCGCACGGATGACCCGCCTTCTGGCAGAGGCCGGGCATCAGGTGGACATCTTCGTGCCGGTCGAGGGGGGCCAAGCACATCTGCCGCCACAAATGGACTGGAACGGCTGCCGCCTGCACCATATCCGCACGACGCGCAGCGTCGCAGCCCGGGGTGTGAACCGGGTCCTGCGCCTGCTGGGACTTGGGCATCTGGCGATGCAACGCTATTGGCTCGCTCGGGCCGAGGCAGTGGCCAAGGCAGTGGAGTACCAGCATGACAGCGCACCTTATGATGTCGTGCACAGCGCAGACAGCTACGGGATCGGCCTTTCCATCGCTCCACATCCCGGGCGGCTCAATATCGTGCGCTGCTCAGCGCCGATGGACCTCTACATGGCCTGCGATGGCCGCACTGATCGCCGCTCCCGCGCCCATGCTGCACGCGAGGAGGCCGCCGTCGCGGCCGCCGATTTCGCCTTTGCCCCCAGCCATCTGACCGCAGACCACTACAGCCACAAACTCGGCCGCAAGGTCGCAGTCCTGCCTACACCTATCTATCTGGAGCCGATCTATTCCAAGGGCGCTGAACCGTACGGGGCGGTGGCCGGTCAGATCTCCCCAAGTACCCCTCCCCGCTATCTACTGCATTTCGCCAATGATCTGATGCCGCGCAAAGGCACCGATCTTGTGATGCAGGCTCTGCCTCTGGCACTGCAACAGGCTCCGGATCTGACCCTGCTCTGCGTGGGAAGGATCACCCCGGCACTGCACGAAAGTCTGTCCCGCCCGCTTGGCCCGGCAATGGCACAGGTGCGCTTTCTGCCCCGGCAGAACCGCGCGGCACTTTACACACTAATCCGCAGCGCGGCCTGCAGTGTACTGCCTTCCCGAATCGACAATCTGCCCAATACGGTGCTGGAGAGCCTACTCTTGGGCACCCCGGTAATCGGGACCCGCGACAGTTCCATCGAAGAGCTGGTTGAAGAGGGTGTCACCGGCGTCCTAGTCACCAACGGCTCGGCCCCGGACCTGGCCGAGGCCATGGTCCGAGTTTGGACAGGCGGGTTGAATCTGCCCCCCGGCTTGGACTGGACGGAAACTGCCATCGGGCATGCCTTCCGCCCCGAAGTGGCGCTGGCAGCCTATCTGGCGGCGATCACGGAAGCGCGTTCGGCCAAATAGGCCGAACGCAGCCCTTTCAGCTTTCGGAGCGCCCATGCGGGACAACCACGTATTCGGTATCCTCCCACAGAGATCGTCTTTCCTCCCGCAGCCGTCTGAGCAACCGCGCAGCCTTGCCTTCCGATACATCCGGCACCACCCCCTGGCCCGCCGCATGGCGTTTAGGGATGGAGGTAGCCTGCCAGCCCGTCTTGAACTTCCGTTTGTGCGGCAAGTTGCGATCGCCTTGCACAGCCGGTGCGGGGATCATCTGATAGATCACCGCCCGATCCGAAAAGCCGCAGCTGTCGTTGAACAGCAGTTGGTCCACAGGCTCACCGTGATTCTCAGATAACATCAGAAGCTTTGTTGCAGTATCTGCCCGCAAGACATAGGCGGCTGCACCAACATGGGAGGAGACCATGCGGGCAAGGGCTCGATTGGGCCCAATCCTGAACCGCTGACGCGACAGATGAACACGCACGCCGAAGGTCTCCAGCTTGACAACTTCCGCATCCGAAGGCACCCATCCGTCCGCACAAAGGAAGGCAATATCCGGGGTCAGCAGAAGGTCGTCCTCAAAAAAGACTCCATAGGCATGCCCTTCATCCAGCATTCTCCGCCAAGCCAGACGGTGACTTTGCAGACAGGCATAGGCTTCTGGGCTGATGCGAAAATTCCGTGATGAAAGGGGCACAGCCAGCGCTTGGACCGCAACCGCCGGGTCCGAGGCATCAATGGCCACAATCCGCTCGAAGGGAAGACCCGCCCGCCGGAATTCCGCCGTCATATGCTCCAACCGGTCGGGACGGCTGTCCAAGTTAATGCAATAGGCTTTCACGCCTGTAATCCTTGTCGCCTGTATTCAGACTCAAACCTCGTCCTTACTCTTACCCGGACCCGGCCAGAGCCGCAAAGTGTCGCGCGCAATGCGCTGTTGCGTGCCCCCTCAGGCGAGCGATTCTGTGACCATCCTGCGACGATTTGCCCAAACCTCGAATGCAACCGGCGCAGGTGCAGGGTTTTTCCTTCCTTGCAGGCGTTTACAGGGGTAACTTCATGTCCGGGGGAGTGCCCGTTGCCCCAAAAGGCATGCCTGGGCCCAACAAAGAGATTGCCATGAAACAGTTGCTTCTTGCCGTGCCACACCGGTTTCTTGCCATGCTCGCCCTCGTTCTGGCTGCGGGGCTTGGCACCGCGCTTCCTGCCACAGCGCAGGACGCCTCCTATCAGATCAAAAGCGGGGACGTCCTGCGTATCGAGGTGCTGGAGGATGCCAGCCTGAACCGCTCGGTTCTGGTCGCCCCCGATGGCCGCATTGCCCTGCCGCTGGCCGGGTCCGTCCCGGTCGCCGGCCAAAGCGTCGAGCAGGTGCGCGCCGCGCTGACCGCCGCGCTG
>JANLQT010000011.1:0-1726 GCA_031368035.1 Rhodobacterales bacterium
GGGTATCTCCTCTGGCCAAGGTCTGATGGCCGTCGCCTTGGTGATCTTCGCCCGCTGGAACCCCATCGCCTGCTTTGGCGCCGCACTGTGGTTCGGCGGCGCAGGCGCCCTCGGCCCGGCCCTGCAATCGGTCGGCGTCACCAAGGGCTACTACCTGTTCTACGCCGCCCCCTACGTCCTGACCTTGGGCGTCCTGATCGCCACCTCGTCGCCCCGCCGCGCCATGATCGGCGCACCCGGCGAGCTTTCCATCACCAAGTGAGGCCCCATGACCAGTGTCGCATCCACCCCCTATGCCTGGCCCTGGAACGGCGACCTTCGCCCGGAAAACACCGCGCTGATCATCATCGACATGCAGACCGATTTCTGCGGCACCGGCGGCTATGTGGACATGATGGGCTATGACCTGAGCATGACCCAAGCCCCCATCGCGCCCATAAAGTCCCTGCTGACGGCCATGCGCGCCAAAGGCTACACCATCATCCACACCCGCGAAGGCCACCGCCCCGATCTGTCCGATCTTCCCCCCAACAAGCGCTGGCGCAGCCAGCAGATCGGCGCGGGCATCGGCGATCCCGGCCCCTGCGGCAAGATCCTGGTCCGCGGCGAACCCGGTTGGGACATCATCCCCGACCTCTACCCGCTCTCCACCGAAATCATCATCGACAAGCCCGGCAAAGGCTCGTTCTGCGCCACCGACCTCGAATTGATCCTCCGCACCAAATCCATCCAGAACCTGATCCTGACCGGCATCACCACCGATGTCTGCGTGTCCACCACGATGCGCGAAGCCAACGACCGTGGCTTCGAATGCCTCGTCGTCTCCGACTGCTGCGGCGCGACCGACAAGGGCAACCACGATGCCGCGCTGAAGATGGTGACGATGCAAGGTGGCGTGTTCGGTGCCGTCAGCGGCTCCCGGGATCTGTTGGCGGTGCTGCCATGACCATCATCGGCGAGGAACCCCTGCCCTCCGGCGCCCTCGAAGTCGCCACGCTCGGCATGACCATGCGTTTCGGCGGCTTCACCGCGCTGGACGAGGTCTCCGTCCGCATCGCCCCCGGCTCCTTCCACGCCCTCTTGGGAGAAAACGGTGCAGGCAAATCCACCCTCGTCAAATGCATGATGGGCTTTTACCACGCCACCTCCGGCCAGCTTCTGGTCGGCGGCCGCGAGGCGAAGATCGCCGACCCCCGCCACGCCCATGCGCTCGGCCTTGGCATGGTCTACCAGCACTTCACCCTCGTCCCTTCGCTGACCGCCGCCGAAAACCTGGTGATCAACCGCCCCGACGCCCCCGCCGTGATCGACTGGGCCAAGGAACGCACCGCGCTGCAAGCCTTCATGGCCGCCATGCCCTTCCGCGTCACCCTGGACGAACCCGTCTCGCGCCTCGCTGCCGGGGAAAAGCAGAAGCTGGAAATCCTCAAGCAACTCTACCTCGGCCGCCGCTTCCTGATCCTGGACGAGCCGACCTCGGTCCTGACCCCGGATGAGGCGGATGAGGTCCTGGGCCACGTTCGCGCCCTCTGCCAGAAGGGCGAAATCTCGGTCCTGATGATCACCCACAAGTTCCGCGAAGTGACCGCCTTCGCCGATGAGGTGTCCGTCCTGCGCCGGGGCAAACTGGTGGGGCAGGGCCGCGTTGCCGACCTCACGCATTCCGACATGGCCGGCATGATGATCGGCACCTCCGCCGCCCGCGAGCCTGCGCCCCGCACCGGCC
>JANLQT010000012.1:0-2815 GCA_031368035.1 Rhodobacterales bacterium
GGTGAACAAGCCGGAAGTGGACAAGGCGCTGGACCGGTTCGACGGGTTGCGGAACGCCAAGGGCGGCGTGGCAACCGCCGATCTGCGGCTGGAAATGCAAAAGACCATGCAGGCCGATGCAGCGGTGTTCCGCACCGACAAAACGCTGGCCGAGGGCGTGGAAAAGATGACCGCCATCGCAGCCAGGCTGGACGATCTGCGGGTGACGGACCGCAGCCTCGTCTGGAACTCGGATCTGATGGAAACGCTGGAACTGACCAACCTCATGCCCAACGCTTTGGCGACCATCGTGGCGGCAGAGGCGCGCAAGGAATCGCGCGGCGCCCATGCGCAAGAGGATTATCCAAACCGCGATGATGTGAACTGGCGCAAGCATTCGCTGGCTTGGGTGAACGGTGCCAAGGTGACGCTGGGCAGCCGCCCGGTGCATCTGGACCCGCTGACCGCGGAAGATCAGGGGGGGATCAGTTTGAAGAAGATCGCCCCGAAAGCGCGGGTGTATTGAGATGACCCGCGTGCGCCAAAAGAGATGGGTGATTGACCCATGCTGTGAACGGTCCCGCCATGGCTGACGCGGGCTATTCCGGCACGCCCTTGGCCAAGAAGCTTGGCCTGAAAGACGGTCAGGCCGTGGCCTTCGTCGGCTTGCCGGAGACGCTGGCACACCTCAAAGCTGCCGCGCTTTA
This sequence comes from Rhodobacterales bacterium, assembly GCA_031368035.1. GTDB lineage: Bacteria > Pseudomonadota > Alphaproteobacteria > Rhodobacterales > Rhodobacteraceae > Stagnihabitans. Next base: position 687 of record JANLQT010000012.1, read on the forward strand.
CCGGCGGATCGAGACCACGCCCGACTGGCGCGCCCTGCCCGAAGGCGCGCGGGATGTGATCCATCTGTTCACCACCAGCGCGGCGGAAGTCGTGGAAGCCCTGCCCGTCCTGCGTGATCTGATCACGCCTGCGGGCATGATCTGGGTATCCTGGCCGAAAAAGGCCTCCAAACGCCCCACCGATGTCACCGAGGACGTGATCCGCAATCGGGCGCTGGCGGATGTCCTGGTCGATGTGAAGGTCTGCGCGGTGGACGAAGTCTGGTCCGGCCTGAAACTCGTGGTGCGGACCCAGGCGCGCGCCGCCCATGTCCATGCCGGGGGCGCGGCATGACCCGGGCGCTTCACCTTTGCCCGGCATCGCGTCATTCTTGCGGGGCACGTCCCCCGCATCAAAAGGACTGACCCCATGTATCGCAAGATCGTCCTCGCCCCGTTCGTATTCCTGCCGCTGGCAGCTTGTGCCCCGGTGCCGGTCGAGGTGGCCGAACAGCAATGCCTCGCCCAGGTCCAGCCGGTGACGCCGCGCGGCACCTCGGGGTCGGTGTCGGTCGGAGTGGACAACCGGGGCCAGGTCTCGACCGGGCTGACGATCGGCATTTCGACCGGCGTCGGCCCCAGCGGCGATCCGGTTGCCGCCTTCAACAACTGCGTCTTCGCCCGGTCCGGCCAGATGCCCCGCGCGCCGCTTGGCGTCATTCCGACGCCGTAAGCCCGCCTCCATTCGCTGAAAAGGTCCGATCATGGTTCAGTTCACTCTGCCGAAAAACTCGAAGATCCGCACCGGCAAGACCTGGCCGCGGCCGGCGGTTGCGAAAAACCTCCGCAAGTTCCAGATCTATCGCTGGTCGCCCGATGATGGCGAAAATCCCCGGGTGGACACCTATTTCCTGGATATGGACAAATGCGGCCCGATGGTTCTGGACGCGCTGATCAAGATCAAGAACGAGATCGACCCGACCCTGACCTTCCGCCGGTCCTGCCGCGAGGGCATTTGCGGGTCTTGCGCCATGAACATCGGCGGGATCAACACGCTGGCCTGCATCTATGGGCTGGACGAGGTGAAGGGCGATGTCAAAATCTACCCGCTGCCGCATATGGCGGTGGTCAAGGATCTGATCCCGGACATGACGCATTTCTACGCCCAGCACGCCTCGGTCAAGCCGTGGCTGGAAACCAGGACCAATACGCCAGCCAAGGAATGGCGGCAGTCGATCGAGGATCGGTCGAAGCTGGACGGGCTGTACGAATGCGTGATGTGCGCCTGTTGCAGCACCGCTTGCCCGAGCTATTGGTGGAATGGCGACAAATTCCTTGGCCCCGCCACCTTGCTGCACGCTCTCCGCTGGATCGTGGATTCACGCGACGAGGCGACGGGCGAGCGGCTGGACGCGCTGGAAGACCCGTTCAAGCTGTATCGCTGCCATACGATCATGAACTGCACCAAGACCTGTCCCAAGGGGCTGAACCCGGCCAAGGCGATTGCCGAGATCAAGCACATGATGGTGGACAGGGTGGTGTGAGTTCCCTGTCAGGCGAGTCCTGCATCAAGCCGGGCGCTTCGGTCAGTAATACTGAACGGTGGTGCCGGTGCCCGGACGATCGAAAATCAGGCCGTGCTGGAAGAATTGCACCAGTCCGTTGTCGAGGACCTCTCTGGAGGTGCCGTTGGTCAAGTATTCGGTCGTGGTCGACAGGTTCTGCTCCCCGGTCGGATAGCCCAAGGCCGACCCCTCGCCGCCGAGGGAAAGGTAAAGCGCACGGATGCCGCCGATGACGGAAAAGGCACCTGCGCTGGGCAGCCAGAGGATCGACACACCCGACGTGTCGAAATGGCAGACACGGCCAATGCCGTCCGATGCGCGGGAACTGTCCGAGGTGGGCAGGGCAAAGTCGACGCCGCCCAGCTCTTCCCATTTCAGCAGGACATGGCCGTGGATTTCATGGGCTAACAGATCGTCGGGATTGTCCACGATGGCCGAGGTGTCGATGGCTTCGGTGTCGGCAGGACCGTAATCGATGGTGAGCCGGAAGAACCAGGCACCGGGTGTCTTGTACACATAGGGGCCGAAATGGGCGGCCCCGCCCATCGCGCCGTATTTGGCGACGATGCGTCCTTCGGGGCTGAC
>JANLQT010000049.1:0-1691 GCA_031368035.1 Rhodobacterales bacterium
GGATGACCGAGCTTGCCAAGCGCGCCACGCAAGCGCGGCGGCTGACGTTGGACAACCGGGCCCTGCGCAAGGAACTGGCGGACGGCACGGTGATCATGAAGAAGCTGATCGGCGCCTCACCGGCGATGGAGCGGCTGCGCGAGGATATTCTGGATATCGGTCAGGCCGATGCGCATGTGCTGATCGACGGCGAGACCGGCACCGGCAAGACATTGGTCGCCCATGCCCTGCACGCGGTTGGCCCGCGGGCGCTGCGGAAGTTCGCCACGATTTCCTGCGCGGCGTGGAGCGAGGATCAACTCGCGGCGCGGCTGTTCGGGCCGACTGCCGATGGGGCTATTCCTTTGGTCGAGGAAGCGCGCGGCGGGACGATCTGCCTGGAGGATATCGAGGCGCTGCCGCAGGCGTTGCAGGGGCGGCTTTTGACCTTCATTTCCGATCAGGGCACCCCGCCGGAAACCCGGATCGTGGCGATCTGCAACCATCATGCGCCGGATAAGACGGTGGCGGATGCTTTGCGGCCGGATCTGTATTACCGGCTGGGGGCGATGACGATCGTGCTGCCGCCGCTGCGCGCGCGGGGCGAGGATATTCTGACGCTGTTCACCCGGATGTCGGAACTCTTTGCCGAGGAATATGGCTGCGAGGCGCCTCAGGTGACGGCGCAAGAGGCGGCGCAACTGTTGCAGGCGCCCTGGCCGGGCAATGTGCGGCAACTGGTGAACATCTCGGAACGCGCGGTGTTGCAGAACCGGCGCGGGACGGGGTCGATTGCCAGCCTGCTGATGGCGGACAACGAGGCGGCGGGGCCGGCGCTGACCACCGAAGGCAAGCCGCTGAAGGACTATGTCGAGGCGTTTGAACGGATGCTGATCGACAACACGATGCGGCGGCACAAGGGAAGCATTGTCGCGGTGATGGACGAGTTGTGCCTGCCGCGCCGGACGCTGAACGAGAAGATGGCGAAATATGCGCTGACCCGGGCGGATTACGTCTGATCCGGTTGCCAGAAGTGAAGCAGCGGCGGCTTCGCCAAGTCTTTTCGCAAGGAAGTTGGGGGTTTCACACCCCCAAACCCCCGTGGAGATATTTGTCCCGCGGTGATGGGGCAAGGTTTGGGTAGGGGGCCGGGAGGGAACGTTTCCCCATTGTCTTTGGCCCGCATTACCCGATAGGGTTGCAAAAGCGGCATGTCCGCTACGGAATTCCCTGGGTTTTGCAGGGTCATGGGCCTCCGGGCCCGGGCAGCGAAAACCAGACCGGATCGGCCCGCAAGGGCTGACGTCATGCCTGTAAGTCTTTGACAACGCAGGCTTTTTAACCGGGCGGCCCTGGCCGTCCTTCAACGGGACCGCGATGATGTCAGCGGAACGGACAAGGCCCAAGCCAGGCGGTGCCACGCGCGCCGCCGCTTTGCCATGCGCCGATCTCACATATTCTGTGACCATCGCCATAACAAGTCGTCCTGACCCCGCCTTCCTTCCCCGGGCCTTGCCCGGAAGATGGGCCCGCGCAGGACGCGATGGACCAACATGTCGAAGAAGATGCTTATCGATGCCACCCACGCCGAGGAAACCCGCGTGGTTGTGGTCGACGGAAACAAGGTCGAAGAATTTGACTTTGAAACGGTAAACAAGCGCCAGCTGGCCGGGAACATCTACCTGGCCAAGGTGACGCGGGTGGAACCCTCG
>JANLQT010000057.1:0-5945 GCA_031368035.1 Rhodobacterales bacterium
GTCGTCGCCTGCTTGTGAAGATGGATCAACATGCCCGAACCCCGCTTCGAATGTCCCTCAGGATCGATCTTGCCATGAAAAACGCAGAGCGCCGAGGGTCTATGTGATCATCCGGGATGAAACACCTAGGCCAGGCGGACCCGCCCTGGGGCTCTGCCCCAGACCCCGGGAATATTTATTGCTTCCATGAAACGCCAGACAGGCTTTTCTTTGACCCATCACCGCGGTCCAAATACCTCCACCGGGGTTTGGGGGTGTGAAACCCCCAAGCTTCGGAGGCAAGCGGCAACGCTGCGCAGCCGACACAAAAACCGTGCGAAGCTCCGCTGCTTCACCGCCGGCAACCGGATCAGACGCGCAGGCTTTCGGGAATGCCGTCCACCCCGTCCAGCACCAGATCCACCATCACCCGCGCCACTTCCGGAGCAATCCCGAACCCGATCTTGAACCCGCCATTCGCTACAAAGGCGCCGGGCCGCCCAGGCCAGGCGCCCAGCACCGGCCTGCGACTGGCTGATTTCGGCCGCAGCCCCGCCCAGCGCTCGGTCACCGGCGCGGCGGCAAGCACCGGCAACAGGCCGCGCGCCGTGGCGATCAACACCTCCAGCAGCGCGTCGGTGCTGGAGGCATCCGTCCATACGTTCTCGCTGGTGGACCCGATGGCGACGCCTCCGTCCGCATGTGGCACGACATGCAGCCCGTCCGCGAAAACCTGCGGAGCAGCCTCGAACCCCGGGCAGTAAAAGCGCGCCGCCTGCCCCTTCACGCCTCGCCCGGCGCCCAATGCCGCGAGCCCCGCCGTGCCGGTGGCCCAGATCACCGGACCCGCTTCTGCCGCATCCGCGCCCTCAATGACCTCGCCGCCCGCGCCCCGGATCGCTGAAGCCAGCGCCGTCAGCGCCAGCCTTGGATGCAGCCGCGCCGACAGGGTGTCTTCGATCAAAAGGCCCGTCGGGCTGGGCGGCGCCAGAGGATGGTCGGGTCGGGGGATCACGCGCCACTCCGCTTGCCACTGCCACAGCACTCGTGCCGCCTCTGCCCGCATCTCGGCCAGCGCCACCCCCGCCGCATCGGCGATCGGCTGCCAGCGCTTTGACCTCGCATAACCAGTGGGCAGACCGCTGGCCGCTTCCACCCCAGCCCAGAACGAAGGCGCCGCCAGCAGCGCCCGCAACTGGAACGCCTTCACCGGCGTCCATTGCTCGGGCGTGTGCGGCGCCAGCGCGCCCACCAGCCCGCCCGAGGCCCCGGCGCCAATCCGTGCCGTCTCGATCAGCCGCACCCGCGCCCCGCGCCGAGCGGCTTCCCAGGCGATCGCCAACCCGGTCACGCCGCCGCCCCGAATAGTCAGATCGGGCTTGGTCAGATCGACCCTTGCCATTGCCTGTGCCCTTGCCCATGGTCCCCGCTGGCCAAGGGTTAGGGCATATGTCGGGCGAGGAACAGGGCACGGACGGGCATGGGCTGACCTGGTCGGACGGTGTGCCGGCCTCGCAGCGGTTTGGCGATCCCTATTTCTCGGCGGACGGCGGCCTGGACGAAACCGCCCATGTTTTTCACCACGGCAACGACCTGCCCGCGCGGCTGCAAGACGGCTTTCACATCGCCGAAACCGGCTTCGGCACCGGCCTGAACCTTCTGGCCACCATGCAGTTGTGGCAAAGCCTGAGCCGCCCCGGCACCCTGCGCTTCACCTCGTTCGAGGCCTTTCCCCTTTCCCCGGACGAGATGGCGCGGTCCCACGCCGCCTTCCCCGCCCTCGCCGACCTTTCGGCCTCGTTTCGCACCCTCTGGGCCACCGGCGCACGCCGCTTCACGCTGAACCGCACCCAGGTTCATGTCATCGAAGGCGATGCCCGCCAGACCCTTCCCGCTTGGGTGGACCGCGCAGACGCCTGGTTTCTTGACGGCTTTTCGCCCGCCAAAAACCCTGAACTCTGGTCAGACACCCTGCTGTCCGAAGTCGCCGCGCACACCGCACCGGGTGGCACCTTTGCGACCTATACCGCAGCCGGGTCGGTCCGGCGGGCGCTGGCGGCCGCAGGGTTTCAGGTGGACCGCGTCCCCGGCTTCGGCCGCAAGCGCCACATGACCAAGGGGCGCCTGCCATGAGCCAATCCAACATGCGCGGCGTCTGGTGGATGGTGGCGACGGTCGCCTCTTTCGCGATCCAGGACGGGTTCTCACGCCTTGTCGCGGCGGACTACAACACGTTGATGGTGGTTTCGATCCGCTATTGGGTCTTCGCGGCCTTCGTCCTTCTGCGCGCGATGCAACGTCCTGAGGGTTTCCGCGCCGCCATCCAGACCAAACGCATGCCCGCCCATGTCCTGCGCGCGGCGCTGCTGGTGGCCGAGATCTGCCTGATGGTGCAGGCCTATACGATGATCGGCCTGATCCATGCCCATGCGGTCTTCGCCGTCTGCCCGCTACTGGTCGTCGCCATGTCCGGCCCGCTTCTGGGCGAGCGCATCTCCCTCGCCCGCTGGGGCGCCGTCGGCATTGGCCTCGTCGGCGTCCTGATCATCCTGCGCCCCGGCTTTGGCGTGTTCTCCCCAGCCGCGCTGATGCCGCTTGGCTCTGCCGCCATGTTCGCGCTGTTTTCCGTCCTGACCCGTGCCGCCGCCCGCGACGAGCCCAGCTTTCCCACCTTCTTCTGGCCTGGCGTGATCGGCGCCGTGATGATGACCCCGATCGGCATCTGGACCTGGATGCCGGTGCAGGGCTGGGACTGGGTGCCGCTGGCCACCTATGCCGGCGTCTCGGTGCTGTCGAACTGGCTGCTTACCAAGACCTATCAAGTGGCCGAGGCGTCTTCTGTCCAACCCTTCGCCTATCTGCAAATCGTCTTCGTCGCCGGCATCGGCATGTTCTTCTTCGGCGAGCATCTGGACCCCTTGGTCGCCATGGGCGCCGTCGTCGTCATCGGCGCGGGGCTTTACGCCCTGATGCTGTCCCGGGCAGAGCCCCGGACATGACCGAGGCAGACGCAAGGCGCGGCATCGGGTTCATCGTCCTGTCCACGCTGATCTTCGCGGCGCAAGACGGCATCACCCGGCACCTGTCCACCGCCTATTCCCCGCTCATGGTGGTGATGATCCGCTTCTGGTTCTTCGCCGCCTTCACCATCGCCCTGTCCAGCCGCCAGCCGGGGGGCGTGAAGCGGGTCGCCAAGACCCACTACCTGTGGATCCAGATCGCCCGCGGCCTGCTGCTGATCACCCAGATCAGCATGATGAGTCTCGCCTTCGTGAAGCTCGGCCTGATCGAGGCGCATGCCGTCGGCACCGCCTATCCGCTGATCATCTCGGCGCTGTCCGGCCCGATCCTGGGCGAGAGGATGGGCTGGCGCCGCTGGCTGGCGGTCGGGGTCGGCTGCGTCGGCGAGTTGATCATCCTGCAGCCGGGCTTCGGGGTGTTTTCGGTCTGGGCGCTGCTGCCCGCCGGCGGGGCGTTCCTGTTCGCGCTGTACGCGATCTTGACGCGATATGTGTCGGCTCAGGACTCGTCCTCCACCAGCTTCTTTTATACCGGCGTCGTGGGCGCACTGGGGATGAGCGCGGTGGGCTTCTTCTTCTGGCACCCGATGACGGGGGCCGACTGGGCGTGGATGTTGGTGCTGTGCATCTTTTCCGCCACCGGCCACTGGTGCCTGATCCGCGCCTACACGCTGGCCGAGGCGGCGGCGATCCAGCCCTTCGCCTATCTGCAACTGGTCTGGATCGCCATTCTGGGCGTGACCCTGTTCGGGGAAGTCCTCGCCCCCAATGTCATCCTCGGCGCCGCCCTCGTCGTCGGCGCCGGCCTGTTCACGCTGTGGCGGCAATACAAGCGCCGTAGGATGGGTGATTCACCCATCACTTTGGTGGATGATTCACCCTTCCCCGTCCCAAGGAAAGATGGGTGAATCACCCATCCTACCGGGCATCGGCCTCCAGGTTCAGCCAGGCTACTTCCCCCGCCGTCAGCGCCAGCGCCGCCCCCGGCAGGGTCGTGACGATCTCGCCCGGGCTGCGCGGACCGATCAGCGCCAAGGACGGGAAGCTTTGCCCCAGCACCCAGGCCGTCGCGATGTTATGCGCGCTGACGCCCTTTTCCGCCGCCAGCTTTTCGGCCCGCTTGCGGCGTTCAGCATTGGCCGGACTGCCGAAGCAGGTCTCGGGCGCGGTATCCGCGGGCAGGCGGTTTCGCATAGCCTCGGGCAGGAAATACCCTCGCGCCTGACTCGACCAGGACAGATGCGTCATCCCGGTCTTCCGCAGGAAAGCGAGCGTTTCCGGCGTGTTGGATGTGATGCACCCCGCCCAGACCGGCTTTTCCATCACCGCCAGTGACAGGTTGTTGTTCATGATCCGGAACGGCTCCAGCCCGGCCTTGGCGGCATAGGCATTGGCCTCTGCAATCCGCGCCGGTGACCAGTTCGACCCGCCGAAAATACCGATCTTCCCCGCCTGTTTCAAAGCGTTCAACGCATCGACAAACTCCGCCACCGGCACATCCGGGTTGTCGCGGTGCATGATGTAGATCGGCGCTGTCTCCAGCCCCAACCTCTCCAGTGAGATGTCCAGCTGGATGCCGATGGCGCGCGGAATGCAGTAGGGCGTATGCACGCCCTTGACGACAACGACCGCCTGTTGGGCGACGCCCCGCGCCTTCATCCACTCTCCCAGCACCCGCTCATGCACGCCGCCGCCATAGATATGGCCGGTGTCAAACGCATTGCCGCCCGCCTCGAACCAGGCATCCCAGACGATGGCGCCTTCGGCCACCGTGTTTCGGTTGTCGCAGCCAAGGATCAGCTTGGACACCGGCAGCGCCACCCCTTCCAGCGCGATCTTCGGCACATTCGGCAGGCCCTTGGGCATCACACCCGGCAGCACGCGGTTGGTCGCCGGAACCTCTGCAAAAGTCTTGTAGCCGACCTCGGCCCGCAATTTGTCCAGCACCTCGTTGTTGCCGATGCTGTCCGCATGGGTCGGCGCGGGGTGCGAGGCCTGCAACTGCCCGGCCGCAATGAACTTCGACACCGCCTCGGCTTCAAAGGCGAACAGCATGCGTTCGTCACCCAGGATTTCGCTGCGGGCCTCCTTGCCGACGATGATATGGATCGGCGTGGTCGAAGGCCCGGCATTGCGGCCCGGCACCCAAGGGTCGTCAATCGCGATCTGCCCCTTGGTCCCGGTGATGATCGCCCGGTTGTCCATGTTCCGCGCCATCGCCGTGCCGATTTCCGCGATGAACCCGCCCTCGAAGGTCAGCAGCCCGTAAGCCACCCCATCCGCCCCGGTTTCCGCCAGAATCCCCGTGGCCGAGACCTTGACCGGATTGGCAAACGGCTGCCCCACCGCCGCCCCGGCGATCAACCGCGCCAGCGACACCGGATAACCGCCCACATCCAGGATCGCCCCACCACCCAGCGCCACGTCATACAGCCGCGAGCCCGGCGTATAGGGCGCGTTGAACCCGAACTGGGTGCGGATATGCACCGGCGTTCCGATCTCACCCGCCGCGATGATCTCCAGCACCCGGGCGATCTGCGGATGGCAACGATACATGAAGGCTTCCATGAAGAAGCGCCCCTCTTGCGCCGCCACTTCCGTCACCGCCACAACCTCGGCCGAATTCATCCCGCCCGGCTTTTCGCACAGCACGTGCTTGCCCGCCCGCAAAGCGGCAATCGACATTTCCGCGTGCCAGGGGTGGGGCGTCGAGACATAGATCGCATCCACATCCTTGTCCGCCAGCAGCGACGCCGCATCCGCATAGCGCTTCCCCTCGGGGATCTTGTACTGATCGCCAAAGTCCTTACGCCGCGCCGCATCCCGGCTTGAAATGGCAACCAACGTGCCCGCCTCGGTCTGCGCCAGCCCGTCGGCATAGTTGTGCGCGATGGACCCCGGCCCGATGATTCCCCAGCGAATGGTCATGATCTGTCCTCCCTAGAC
>JANLQT010000088.1:0-3040 GCA_031368035.1 Rhodobacterales bacterium
CGGCCGTGGGCGACGGCTTGCACACGATCTGGTCCGGCGAGGCGGAACTGGCCGATGGTCTGGCCGAGGCGGTGACGGGCGGCGACGACGCGCTGGCGCGGAACCGTTAACATGGACGGGCTTAGGCCGCTTGGCCGGGAAAGGATCTGGGTGCTGGTGTTCCTGGCGCCCACGTTCCTTGGGCTGGCGCTGGGCAGCCTTGGCGCGATCCTGGCCAGCTTTGGCATCAGCCTGTTCGACTGGGACCTTCTCAGCCCGCCGAAATGGGCAGGGCTGGCCAATTATCTTGGCCTGCCCGCCGACAAGCTGTTTGTGAAATCGCTGAGAAACACGCTGGCCTTTGCCGGGCTTTATGTGCCGCTGACCGTGGTCATCAGCCTGTTCGTCGCTTTGGCGCTGAACCGGCGGTTGCCCGGCATCGGCTTTTTCCGCACCGCCTATTTCCTGCCGACCGTCACTTCACCCACGGCGGTCGGCCTGCTGTGGACCTGGATCTATGCCGACAACGGCGGGCTTTTGAATGGGATGCTGCACGGCGTGGGTCTGCCGCCGGTGCACTGGCTTGGCGCGCAGGTCGCGCTGTATTCGGTGGTGATCGCCAATGTCTGGGGCGCGATTGGCGGCGGGATGATCATCTTCCTCGCCGGCCTTCAGGCGATTCCGCCCGAATATTATGAGGTTGGCCGCATCGACGGCGCCACCCCCTGGCAGCGGCTGCGCTTCATCACCCTGCCGGCGCTGGCCCCGTCGATCTTCTTTCAAAGCGTGCTGGTCACGATCAACGCGTTCCAAGCCTTTGACTACATCTATATCCTGACGCGCACCGGCAACGGCAATTCCTCGATGCCGACGCTGGTGTTCTCGATCTACCGCACCGGGTTCCGGTTCTTCCGCATGGGCGATGCCGCCGCGCAGGCCGTGGTGCTGACGGTGATGATCCTTGGCCTGACGCTGGTCTATTTCCGTCTGCAAAAACGCTGGGGAGAGGCGTGATGAAGAAAAAGCGCCTTTGGGACGCCGCGAGCTTTGCCTTGCTGATGGCGGGTGCGGTGTTGATGGTCGGGCCCTTCGTCTGGATGCTGTCCACCAGTCTGAAACCCATCGCCGAGCAGTTCGACATGCGGCTGATCCCCGCCTCGCCGACGCTGAAGAATTACCCGGCGCTGTTCGAGATCATGCCGTTCCACAAGATGATCTGGAACTCGCTGGTCATTGCGGGCCTGTCCACGCTGGGTCAGGTGCTGACCTGTGCCATGGCCGCCTTCGTCTTTGCCATCGCGCGCTTTCCGGGGAAAAACCTGCTGTTCCTGATCCTGCTGATTACCTTGATGGTCCCCGCGCAGGTCACAGCGATCCCGCAGTTCATCATCTTCAAGACGCTGGGGCTTTATGGCACGCAGGCGCCGCTGATCCTGCCCTCGTTCTGGGGCGGCGCGTTCGGCACCTTCCTGCTGCGCCAGTATTTCCAGACCATCCCGATGGAACTGGCCGAGGCGGCCCGGATCGACGGCGCCTCGCTAAGCCGCATTTTCTTCACCATCTACCTGCCGCTGGCCAAACCGGCCGTCGCTGCGCTGGCGGTGTTTTCCTTCATGTTCAGCTGGAACGACCTGTTCAACCCGCTGATCTACCTGCCGTCAGACATGAACCGCACCACGCTGACCGTGGGTCTGGCGCTGTTCCAAAGCCAGTATCACGGGCAATGGCCGCTGATGATGGCCGGCTCGCTGATCTCGGTCGCGCCGATCATCATTGCGTTCTTTCTGGCGCAGAAGCACTTCATAAGCGGCATCGCGATGAGCGGGTTGAAGTAGGACGGCCTTGGGCGATGGGCATGAATGCCCATCCTACCGGTAGGATGGCACATTCATCCCCATCGTCCCCCATCCGTCAGTTATCAATCAACGCCCGCACAGCCGCCGTTAACTCTTCTGGTGCCTGCACCAATGCGAAATGGCTCACGTCAGGCAGGATCACCAGCTTGGCCCCCGGGATCAGCCCGGCGATCTTGCTGGTATGGTCGGGCAGGATCACCTCTTCATGGTCCCCCGCTGCAATGACCGTCGGCACGGTGATCGCCGACACTTCAGCATCCGTCCAGTTCGGCTGGCTTGCCAGCATTGCGGAAATAAGGGTGGCGAAAGCGTCAAACTGATCCGGCGTGGGGGACAGCTTCTTGTACTCCGCTGCCACCCACGCAAAGTACTCGCCGCATACGGGGTCCGTGGCTACGCCGGGGTTCACCCCGTCCGTGGTAATGTTCGCCCCAAGAGCGAACAGGTGTTTCAGCCGCTGGGGGTGCTTCATCGCAATATCCAGCCCGATGATCCCGCCATCCGACCAACCCACGAGATCCACCGATGCGATCTTCAGATAATCCAGCAGCGCCAGATAATCCGACGCCATCACGTCATAGGCGAACGGTGCTTCGGTCCGGGTGGAGCGTCCATGTCCCCGGCTGTCGGCCACGATCACCAGGTGGTCCCGCATCAGGTCGATCACCTGACTTGACCAGATATCGGCGCTGCCAAACGCGCCGTGGACCAGTAGCACAGGCGGGCCCGCGCCAAAGGTCGCATAAAACATCTGGATGCCATTGACCGGAGCGGTGCCACTGGCGACCGGCGGTGGCATGGGCGGCGGCAGTGGCAGCAACAACCAGCGATCTTCGGGGAGTGCAGGGCTTGTGGGCATGGGAAGCCTCCGACCAGACCCGGCTATTCTGCGGCATCGCCGCCATGGGTCAAGCTGAAACACAGGCGAGCGGCCCGAAATTTTCGTCAGACAACGTGTGAAATGCCGGTCAATCGAAGTGAATCAAAAATGTACAATATTTTAAAAGTATAATAATATAAATGCTTTATCATACATTTCACGCGTGAAATCCCGCGATTTCACACCCTGACCGGCATCTCCGCCACCACCGCCCTTGCAACCGCCGCGGGGTCATCCGCTTGCCAGATCGGCCGCCCCACCACCACATGATCGGCCCCGTCGCGCACAGCCTGCCCCGGCGAGGCCACCCGCTTCTGATCCCCCA
>JANLQT010000094.1:0-4148 GCA_031368035.1 Rhodobacterales bacterium
GAATCCGACTGGAACATGGAAGGCGACGAGGCCTGGGCCCGCCATTCAGGCTTCATCAACTTCGGCTCGGCGCTGGTGGAAGAAGCCGCCGCCTTCGGCAAGCCGGTGCTGCTGGTCTATGGCGACAGCCATGTCTTCGGCCAAAGCCGCCCCTTCCCCGAAGGCGCCCCGAACCTCCTGGCGCTGGAAGTGCCCGGAGAAGAGCGCATGAACGCCGTCGAAGTGACGATCGATCCGGCGACCTCGGGCGTGTTCTCGGTGACCGAAATCATGAACCCGGCCCTCGCCCAGAAAGAATGATCACGACACCCGGCCTCCGCGCCTCAAGCGCGGGGGCCGCCCTCAGCCCAGCCGCGCCTTGATCTTCGCCCCGGCGGCGCCGAAATCCATCTGGCCCGTATAGCGCGCCTTCAGCGCCGCCATCACCTTGCCCATGTCCTTCACCGATCCCGCCCCGGCCTCGGCAATCGCCGCCGCAATCGCGGCCTCAACCTCGGCCTCGCCCAGCTGCTTCGGCAGAAACTCCTCGATCACCGTGATCTCGGCCATTTCCTTGGCCGCCAGCTCGGGCCGGTTGCCCGCCTCATAGGCGCGGGCCGATTCCTGCCGCTGCTTGACCATCTTGCCCAGAAACGCCAGCTGATCCGCCTCGGTCATCACCGTGCCCTCGCCCCGCGCCGCAATCTCGCGGTCCTTCAGGCCCGCCGAGATCATCCGCAAAGCCGACACCCGAGCGGGCTCCCGCGCCTTCATCGCGGTCTTTGTCGCCTCCGACAGCTTGTCCTTCAGCTCCATTCCGGCCTCCCAAATGCGTGCCAGGCGACACTATCGCTTGCCCCCCGCGCGCGCAATTGCCGCATGAAATATCAACCCCTTGTATTCACGCCGCAATTCCCCGCCCTTGACCCTGCCCCCTCGCCTCTCTAGGTTCCCGCCAGTTTGCCGCCCGCCGCAGCCTCAAGGGAATCGCCGCCATGTCCAATCCCTTCGACCGCCCCTCCAAGCCCACCGCCTGCATCGCGCTGGCCGATGGCACCTTGTTCTTCGGCAAAGGCTTTGGCGCCACGGGCGGCACGGTGGCCGAACTGGTGTTCAACACCGCGATGACCGGCTATCAAGAGATCATGACCGACCCGTCCTATGCCGGCCAGGTCGTGACCTTCACCTTCCCCCATATCGGCAACACCGGCACCACACCCGAGGATGCCGAAACCGGCACCCCCGTCGCCGCCGGCATGGTGGTCAAGTGGGATCCGACCGAGCCGTCGAACTGGCGCGCCACCGCCAATCTGAAATCCTGGATGGAGGCGAACTCCCGCATCGGCATCGGCGGCATCGACACCCGCCGGCTGACCCGCGCCATCCGCCAGCAAGGCGCGCCGCATGTCGCGCTCGCCCATGATCCCGAAGGCAAATTCGACATCGCCGCCCTCGTCGCCAAGGCCCGCGCCTGGCGCGGTCTGGTGGGCCTCGACCTCGCCAAGGACGTGTCCTGCACGCAAAGATACCGCTGGGACGAGATGCGTTGGGCCTGGCCCGAGGGCTACACCCGCCGCACCGGCCCCGGCCTGCGCGTCGTGGCCATCGACTACGGCGCCAAGCGCAACATCCTGCGCTGCCTCGCCTCGTCCGGCTGCGAGGTTACCGTCCTGCCAGCCTCCGCCACCGCCGAGGACGTGCTGGCCCTGAACCCCGAAGGCGTGTTCCTGTCCAACGGCCCCGGCGATCCGGCCGCGACCGGCGCCTATGCCGTGCCGATGATCCAGGGCGTTCTGGCCGCAGACCTGCCGGTGTTCGGCATCTGCCTTGGCCACCAGATGCTCGCCCTCGCCCTCGGCGCGCGCACCGTCAAGATGAACCACGGCCACCACGGCGCCAACCACCCGGTCAAGGACCTGACCACCGGCAAGGTCGAGATCACCTCGATGAACCACGGCTTCACCGTGGACAGCCAGACCCTGCCCAAGGGCGTGTCCGAAACCCACATCAGCCTGTTCGACGGTTCCAACTGCGGCATCGCGCTGGACGGCCGCCCGGTGTTCTCGGTGCAATACCACCCCGAGGCCTCCCCCGGCCCGCAAGACAGCTATTACCTGTTCGACCGCTTCGCCGCCGCCATGACGGCCCGCCGCTTGGCCTGAACTTCCGCGAATTTACCCTTCGTTCGCCCCGTTTCCTTAACGATGCGTTAACCCATTGCTGTGACCCTGATCCGGCGGGTTCCGGGTGGGGCACATGGCGGTCATCGAGGCGATCAGACGGGAGGCACCGCGCTCTGCTGCATCAGCCGAGGCGCTGGACCGTGCCCGCAAGATCGGCGCCGGCACGCTGCGCCCCGGCCTAGACCTGCTGTCGCCGCAACCCAAGTCCCCGCCGCTGCGCCTGTCCGACCTTCTGCGCGACGGCGTCCTGAAACTGCAAGACCTGCCCGCCGCCGCCCGCGCCACCGCTGGCCTGCCAAACCGCAAGCTGGAAACCCTGATCGCCCGCCGCCTTGGCGCGCCCGAACCGCTGTACCGCCTGCTCGCCCGCGAAACCGGCTTCGGCCTTGCCGATCTGACCGAACCCGCCGATGTCCGCCTGATCGACCGCCTCGGCGCGCTGACCTGCCTGACCGAGGGGCTGCTGCCCTGGCGCCAGGTCGGCGCCACCACCATGGTCGTCGCCGCCTCGCCCGAGGCTTTCGCGCAAAACCGCCAGCTTCTGACCCAGACCTTCGGCCGCGTCCAACCCGCCCTCGCCCCCGCCGCCGTGATCGAGGGATGCATCCGCGCCGCCCGCGGCCCCGAACTCGCCCGCCGTGCCGAAACCCGCGTGGCCGAGGCGCTGTCCTGCCGCAACTTCCCCAAACTGTTCTCGGGCGACGAGGCGGCGGTGATCCTCGCCGTCGCTGCCCTGACCTGCCTTATGGTCCCGGCGCTGCTGGCCACCCTGACCGTGATCGCCATGGTCAGCCTTCTGGCCAGTATGGCCCTGAAGATTGCCGCCTTCGCCGCCAGCCTGACCGCGCCCCCCAAACCTATCCCCGCGCCGCTGCCCAGCATCGGCCCCCAGCCCGTCGTGTCGATCATCGTGGCGCTGTATCACGAGGCAACCATCGCCCCCCGCCTGATCCGCCGCTTGGGAAAACTGACCTACCCCAAAGACTTGCGGGATATTGTTCTGGTGGTGGAGGAAGACGACACCCTCACCCGCGCCGCCCTGGCCAAAGCCCATCTGCCGCCATGGATGCGCGTCATCGTCGCCCCTGAAGGCCGCGTGAAAACCAAGCCCCGCGCCCTGAACTTCGCGCTCGACTTCTGCCGAGGCAGCATCGTCGGGGTCTATGACGCCGAAGACGCGCCCGAACCCGACCAGCTCGGCAAGGTCGCCCAGACCTTCGCCGCTGCCGATCCGCGCGTCGTCTGCCTGCAAGGCGCACTCGATTTCTACAACCCCGGCACCAACTGGCTCGCCCGCTGTTTCACCATGGAATACGCAAGCTGGTTCCGCGCCATGCTGCCGGGCCTTGAACGTCTGAACCTGCCGATCCCGCTCGGCGGCACCACGCTGTTCTTCCGCCGTGCCGCGCTGGAACGCCTCGGCGGCTGGGACGCCTGGAACGTCACCGAAGACGCCGATCTGGGCCTGCGCCTGGTGCGTGACGGCTATTACACCCAGATCCTGCCGACCACGACGTTCGAGGAAGCCAATTGCCGCGCCCTGCCCTGGACGCGCCAGCGCAGCCGCTGGGTCAAGGGCTACATGATGACCTACCTGACCCATATGCGCCGCCCGGTGGCGCTGTGGCGCGACCTTGGCCCGTGGAAATTCGCCGGCATGCAGGTGCTATATCTCGGCTCGATCCTGCAAGGCCTGCTCGCCCCGGTGCTGTGGACCTGGTGGCTGCTGTCGCTCGGCCTGCCGCACCCGCTGGGAACGATGCTCTCGCCGACGCTGGTGCACACCGGCGTCGCGTTGTTTGTCCTGTCCGAGCTTGCCAATTTCGCGCTTGGCCTCCTCGGCCTGAAGCGCTCCGGCCACAAGATCAACCCGCTGTGGCTGCTGACCCTGCCCGCCTATTTTCCGCTGCAAAGCCTCGCCGCCTGGAAAGCCCTGTGGGAGGTGCTGCACCTGCCGTTCTACTGGGACAAGACCAGCCACGGCCA
>JANLQT010000136.1:0-2104 GCA_031368035.1 Rhodobacterales bacterium
TTGTACTTTGACCAGGTAGCGCAGGCGATGGACCTGCCGGGCGCGCACAACATCAAAGGCCGCATCGAACAGGCGGTGACCGAGGTATTGCAGAACCAGGGTTCCAGCGGCGCGTTCGGCCTTTGGGCGCCGGGCGATGGCGACATGTGGCTGGACGCCTATGTCACCGACTTTCTGAGCCGGGCCAAGGCCAAGGGCTATGCGGTGCCGGATCAGGCGTTCCGGCTGGCCTTGGACAACCTGCGCAATCAGGTGAATTACTATTCCGACTTCGACAAGGGCGGCGAGCCTTTGGCCTATGCTTTGATGGTTTTGGCGCGCGAGGGCGGGGCGGCGATTGGCGATCTGCGGTATTATGCCGATGTGAAGGGCGATGCCTTCGCCACGGCTTTGGCAAAGGCGCAACTGGGCGCGGCTTTGGCGAGTTATGGCGACCAGCCGCGCGCCGATGCGATGTTCGGCAAGGCGATGGCGGACATCAATGCCGAGTTCAAGGCGGCGGACGCGCGGCAGGTGCTGCGGGCGGATTATGGCACGGTCTGGCGTGATGCGGCGGGAGTGCTGGC
Source organism: Rhodobacterales bacterium (assembly GCA_031368035.1). Classification (GTDB taxonomy): domain Bacteria; phylum Pseudomonadota; class Alphaproteobacteria; order Rhodobacterales; family Rhodobacteraceae; genus Stagnihabitans. Next base: position 567 of record JANLQT010000136.1, read on the forward strand.
TTTGGGGCTGGATGCGGGATCCTCCGCGGTGGATCAGGCGGTGCTGGTGCCGGTGCTGGCCAAGCGGAATGTCGGAATGTCCACCCAAGAGATGGCATGGACGCTGCTGGCGGCCAATGCGCTGATCGACCGACAGAGCGCGGACAGCATTCTGATCGATGGGCAACCGGCGACGGGGGCGTTGGTACGGATGCGGGCGCAAGGCGCGGGCGGGGCGATGACGGTGCAGAACACCGGGCCGGATACGACGCTGACGCTGACCACGTTCGGCGTGCCGGAAGTGCCGGAACCGGCTGGCGGGAATGGGTATTCCATCGCGCGGACCTATTACACCATGGACGGGGAGCCGGTGGACCTGTCGAAGGTCAAGGTCGGTGACCGTATGGTGGCGGTGCTGGTAGTGGTGCCCTTTGCCGAGGGCGAGGCGCGGCTGGTGGTGACCGATCCGCTGCCGGCGGGGTTCGAGATCGACAATCCGAACTTGATTTCCTCGGGCTCGGTGTCGTCGCTGGACTGGCTGACGGCGGAAACCAGCGCTGCGCATTCGGAGTTCCGGGCGGACCGGTTCATGACGGCGATCGACCGGAGCGACAATTCCAGTTTCGAGCTGGCTTATGTGGTGCGGGCGATTTCTCCGGGGCGGTTCCATGCCCCGGCGGCTTCAGTCGAAGACATGTACCGGCCGGATTTCGCAGGCCATGGGGACACCGGAGAGGTGACCATCGCGCCGTGAGGCGGTGCCGGGAGTGAGGCAACGGAGGCTTCGCCACGGCTTTTCGTGAGGAAGCCGGGGGTTTCACACCCCCGGACCCCCGTGGGATATTTGTGGCTTCGGTGAATGGACAAGGGGTTGGGATGAGGCGGGGCCGCGCAATTCTTGGACTGGCGGCTGGCCTTTGGCTCGCTGCTTTTGCGCGGGATCGGGTGGATTTTTGGATCGATGCGACGGTGCTGCCGCCGCTGGAGATTGCAACCTCGGTGGAGGTGCGGGACCGGGAGGGGGCCCTGCTGCGGGCCTATACTGTGGCGGATGGACGGTGGCGGCTGGGGGTGAGCTCGGGCCAGGTTGATCCGGGGTTTGTGGCGATGCTGCTGGCCTATGAGGATGGGCGGTTTTACGGCCATGCCGGGGTGGATCCCTGGGCGCTGCTGCGGGCGGCGGGGCAAGCGGCGCTCGCGGGGCATGTGGTGTCGGGCGGGTCTACCCTGACGATGCAGGTGGCGCGGCTGCTGGAGGATACCGGGACCGGGCATGTTGAGGGCAAGTTGCGGCAAATGCGGGTGGCGTTGGCGCTGGAGCGGCGGCTGACCAAGGCGCAGATATTGGATCTGTATCGGCTGCTGGCGCCTCATGGGGGGAATGTGGCGGGCGCCCGGGCGGCCTCGCTGGCCTATTTCGGCAAGGAGCCTCGGCGCCTGACCCCGGCGGAGGCGGCGCTGCTGGTGGCCATTCCGCAAAGCCCGGAGGGACGGCGGCCGGACCGCGCGGTGGCGCGGGCGACAGATGCGCGCGACCGGGTGCTGGGCCGCGCCAAGGC
>JANLQT010000139.1:0-2130 GCA_031368035.1 Rhodobacterales bacterium
TACCCGCGCCTGTCGAACTCCGAACGCATCACTTTCGAATACGTGATGCTCAAAGGCGTGAACGACACCGACGCCGACGCCAAGCGCCTGGTGAAACTGATCGCCGGCATCCCCGCCAAGATCAACCTGATCCCGTTCAACGAATGGCCCGGCAGCCCCTATGAGCGTTCGGACCCCGAGCGCATCCAGGCCTTCGCCCATATCGTCCACAACGCCGGCTATGCCAGTCCGGTCCGCAAACCCCGGGGAGAGGACATCATGGCCGCCTGCGGTCAACTCAAATCCGCCACCGAACGCGCGCGCAAATCGGCCAAGGTGATCGCGGCAGAGGCTGGGTTGCAGCCCTGACGGCCTCCGCCTACCGCCCCGCCAGCATCAACCAGATCACCGCCACCCCGCCCAGAACCGCCGTCGCCGCCGGCCCCAGGGTCCTGAACCGGTCCCCGGCGCTGCGCCCGACGCCCGCATCCAGCGCCTGCACCAGCACCATCCCCCAGGACACCGCCAACACCCAGGTATAGGACCCCGTCAGCCAGGGCACCGCCGCCAGCGCCACAAAGGCAAGACTGCGCGCCGCCGCATACAGCGCCATGTCCCGCGCCTGCCCCTCGGTCGCAAAGACCGCCACCAGCGAAAATCCAAGGCTGACCACGGCACTGATCGACATGACGACCAAACAGACAAAGAACGCGAGCGTCATCGGGCTTTCCATCCTTCGCCGGGGATCGGCGCGCCAAACCTTGCCGCAGAGCCAAGCGCGAGTCCAGCGCCCGCCCGTCATGCTTGCGGTGGCCCCGTGCAAGCCACCTTAACAGAGTCCTAACGAAAATCTCGAAACCATGCAGTTTCAACAGGTTACACACTCTTGCACGCGTGCAAGAATCCCTTTTGCACGCCCCAGCCCCCTGCAAACCCCGCTGGACAGCCCGCGCCCCTCGCCCTAGCCTGCGCCTCCCATGCCATTCCGCCTGTCCAATCCCGCCGCCCGCCGCCTGTTCCTGGACCGTCACGCCCTCGCGGAACCCCCGCAAGGCAGCGGCCGCGCCGACCTTCTGAACGTGATAGACCGCCTCGGCTTCGTGCAGGTGGACAGCATCACCACGGTCGAACGCGCCCACCACATGATCCTGTGGTCCCGCCGCCCCGCGTACAAACCCGAACACCTCAAGGCCGAGATCGAGCAGCACCGCACCCTGTGGGAGCATTGGACCCACGACGCCGCCATCCTGCCCACCTCTGCCTATCCCTACTGGCACCACCGCTTCACCCGCGACGCCCAGCGCCTGCAAAAGAACTGGGCCGAATGGTTCCGCCCCGGCTACGAGGCGCAATTCGATACGATCCTCGCCCGCATCGAAGCCGAAGGCCCCCTGCGCGTGTCGGACGTGGGCGAGGACGAAGTGCGCGGCAAAGGCGGCTGGTGGGATTGGCACCCGTCCAAAACCGCGCTGGAATGGCTCTGGCGCACCGGCCAGTTGGCGATCACCCGGCGCGAGGGGTTCCAGAAGGTCTATGACCTCACCCACCGCGTCATCCCCGACGCCCACCGCACCCACCGCCCCGACCATGCCGAGATGATCAACTGGGCCTGCCACGGCGCGATGGACCGCCTCGGTTTCGCCGATCAAGGCGAGATTCGCGACTTCTGGCGCCTGCTGACGGTCGAGGAAACCAAAATCTGGGTCCAGCACGCGCTCGCCACCGGCGAAATCATCCCCATCGAAGTCGAAGGCGCCGACGGCACCTGCCGCAAATCCTACGCCCGCCCCGATATCGAGACCCTCGCCGCCGCCGCCCCTGAACCGCCCGCCCGCGTCCGCATCCTGTCGCCCTTCGACCCCGCCCTCCGCGACCGCGACCGGGCCGAATTTCTGTTTGGTTTCTTCTACCGGATCGAGGTGTTCGTCCCAGAACCAAAACGCAAGTTCGGATACTACGTTTTCCCGGTGCTGGAAGGCGCCCGCCTGATCGGCCGAATCGACGTCAAGGCCGTGAAGAACCACTTGGCTGTCCGCGCCTTCTGGCCCGAACCGGGCGTGCAAATGGGCACCCAGCGCCTGTCGCGTCTTGCCGCCGAACTGGACCGCCTCGCCCGCTTCTCCGGCTGCACCGACGTGGGCCTCGCCCCCG
>JANLQT010000151.1:0-7355 GCA_031368035.1 Rhodobacterales bacterium
GGCGCCGCCATCGCGCAGGTCTCGGGCGAGGTGGACCGCGTGGTGTCGCTTGAGGGCACAACGCGCGAGGCGGCGCTGGACGGCATTGTCGCCGAAGCCTGCCAGCACGCGGTCGAGGCGGGCGCCGTTGCCAGCACGATCAGTCTCGCCGAGCTGGAAGAAACGCCGCTGTCCTATCTTCCCGGCAATGCCATCCGGATTGCGGTCAAAGTGGTGGGGGATCTTGCAGCATGACGTTCTGGACCCTGACCGAATCCGACATCGACCGCATCGCCATCGGTGTGGGCATCCTTGGCACCGGCGGCGGCGGCAGCCCCTATCTGCAAATGCTGATCGCCAAGCAACTGATGCGCGAGGGCAAGCGCATCCGGATGATCCGCCCCGCCGACCTCGCCCCTGACGCCATGATCATCGGCCTTGGCGGCATCGGCGCACCTACGGTGTCCATCGAGAAAATGGAGGAAGGCTTTGAAGGCGTCCGCGTGCTGCAAGCGATCGAGGCGCATACCGGGCGCCGCGTCGATGCCGTTCTGGGTGACGAGGTGGGGGGCGGCAACGGCATCTATCCGATGATCACGGCGGCACGGCTGGATCTGCCGGTGGTCGATGCCGACGGCATGGGCCGCGCGTTTCCCGAAGTGCAGATGACCAGCTTTTTCGCCTATGGCCAGGCCAGTCAGCCCGCGGCCCTGTCCGATGCCGATGGCAACACGCTGTTGATCACCCAAGCCAAAACGCCGCAGATGCTGGAAAAGCTGATGCGCACGGCCACCGTGGCTATGGGCTGCACCGCCTGCATGACCACCGCGCCGATGACCGGCGATTTCGTCCGCCGGTTTGGCATCGCGCATACCACCAGCCAGGCCTGGACCCTTGGCGATGCGGTGATCCGGGCGCGCGAGGCCAAGACCGACCCGATCGCCTCGATCCTGGCCGAGGCCGGCGGCACCTTTTTGATGAAGGGCAAGGTCACCGACATTTCCCGGCGCATCGCGGGCGGCTTTGTGCGCGGCACGCTGACCGTCACCGGGCTTGACGAAGGCGCAGGCCGGATCATGGTGATCGACATCCAGAATGAATATCTGGTGGCGAGCGAAGGCGGCAAGCGGCTGGCGATGGTACCCGACCTGATCTGCATCGTGGATTCCGAAACCGGCCGCCCGATCGGCACCGAAGAGCAGCGCTATGGCCTGCGCGTGGCGGTCCTGTCGCTGCCGGCCCCGGCGCTTTTGCGGACCGACGTCGCGCTGGCCCTGATGGGCCCCCGCGCCTTTGGTTATGATTTCGACTTTGTTCCCCTCGGCCAACCCAACGAACCCGCCCCCGTGGCCGCCTATCTCGCCTCCTAGACCCCCAAATCAGCCCCTTTAGGGAGACCTGTCATGAAGAGACGCGACGTTCTGAAATCCGCTGCCCTGGCTGCGCTGGCCACAGCGGTTCCCTCTTCTGGTGCCAGGTGGAGCCGGGCCGTTGCCCAGAATGGCAGCCGCATCTTCACGCTGGCCCATCCGGCCGGTTTCCCCGATCTGGACCCGGCCACGTCCTTTTCCAATGACGGGGCGGTGCTGGCCAATGTCTATGAAAGCCTGACCCGGTATATCCCCGGCACGGACGGCAAGCCCGCCACCATCGAACCGCTTCTGGCGACAGCTTGGGAAACCTCGGCCAATGGCCTGACCTGGACCTTCAAGCTGCGCCCCGGCGTGACGTTTCACGACGGCACCCCGCTGACCGCCGAGGCCGTGAAAGGCTCTCTCGAGCGCACGACCAAGATTGCGGGCGGCGCGGCTTTCATCTGGTCGCCTGTCACCGCCATCACCGCCCCCGATCCGCAAACCGTGGTGTTTACCCTGTCCTCGCCCCAACCGCTCGATGTGATTGCCGCCTCGGGCTTTGCCGCCTGGGTCATGAGTCCTGCGGCCTTGGACAAGGACAACGCCTGGTTCAACGCGGGCAATGACGCGGGAAGCGGCCCGTTCAAGATTGACCGCTATGAACCCGGCCAGCGCGTGGTCCTGACCCGTGTGGCGGATTATTGGGGCGGCGCGCCCGAGGGCGGCTTTGACACGGCGTCCTTCGAAATCGTCGAAGATGCCGTGCTGGACCAAAGCATGATCGAGGGCGGTCAGGCTGACTGGACCTATGGCCTGCCTTACGAGAATCTGGATGCGCTGAAGGCCAATCCCGACCTGTCCGTCGTGGTGAACCCGTCCTTCGAGACGCTGTTCGGCATGTACAACACCAAGAAAGCCCCGCTGGACCGGCCCAAGGTGCGTCAGGCGCTGTCGCTGGCCTTTCCCTATGACGATGTGATCTCTGCCGGCACTGAGGGCCTTGGCTCTCGTGCCAAGGGCGTGATCCCGTCCGGCATCTGGGGCCATGATGCGGACGCCCCGGTGCCGAACACCGATCTTGAGGCCGCCAAGGCGCTGCTGGCCGAAGAGGGGCTGACGGACAGCAATCTGGAACTGGTGATGACCTATGCCACGTCCGACCCGCTGGAAGCGACGGCGGGCGAGTTGTGGAGGGCCAATCTGGCGCAGTTGGGCATCATCCTGACCCTGCAACCCATGGCATGGGAAGCGCAGTGGGAACTGGCGAAGTCCGACCCCGCCAAGGCGCAGGACATCTTCGTGATGTACTGGTGGCCGACCTATGTGACGCCCTATGACTATCTGTTCAACCTGTTCCACACTGAACCGGAGCCAGCCTACAACCTCGGCTATTACACCAACCCGGGCTACGACAAGCTGATCGACGATGCCGCCGCCCTGTCGGGCACCGACCGCACCAAGGCCGAGGCGATGTTCAAGGAGGCACAGCGCATGGTCATCGCCGATGCAGCGGCGGTGTTCATGCTGGACAAGCCCAACATCCACATCCTGCGTTCGGATGTGAAAGGCTATGAAGACAACCCGGCTTACGGCCATGTCGTCTTCGTCAACAAGCTGAGCCGCTAGAACAGGAAGCGGCGCGCCCATGGATTTTGCCCGTTATGTCCTGAGGCGCGCCGTGCTTTCGGCCTTCGTGGTCGTGGGGGTCACCTTTCTGGTCTTTGTCGTGGCGCAGGTCGTGCCCTCGGACCCGGCGGCGCTGTACGCCGGGCCGCGCCCTACGGCGGGACAGATCGCCGAGGCGCGCGTCACCCTGAACCTTGACGCGCCGCTGCCGGAACGTTTCGTCCGCTTTGCCGGCGCCATGGCGACTGCCGATTTCGGCGTGTCCTACAAATCGCGGCGGCTGATCTCGCAGGACCTGCGCGTCTATCTGCCCGCCACGCTGGAACTGGCGGTGTTCTCGACGCTGCTGGCCCTGCTGATCGGCATTCCCTCGGGCGTCATCGCCGCCGCAAGGCGCGGGTCCTGGGTTGACCGGCTGGGCAACCTTGGATCGATCCTGGCGGTGGCGATGCCCACGTTCTTCTTCGCCATGCTGCTGCAACTGGTCTTTTCGCAATGGCTTGGCCTGTTGCCCCTGTCGGGCCGTCTGTCGCAAGAAATTTCCATCGGCGATCCGCTGCCCTTCGTGACCGGCTTCAACCTGATCGACGCGGTGATCGCCGGGCGGCCGCAGGTGTTCCTGGATGGCGTGTCGCATCTGATCCTGCCGGCGCTGACCCTTGCCGCCTATCCCGCGGGGATCGCCATGCGCCTGACCCGCGCCGCGATGATCGAGATTCTGTCCCGCCGCCACATCACCGCCGCCCGTGCGCTTGGCCTGTCGGCGCCCCGTATCCTGTTCGGCCACGCCTTGCCCAATGCCGTAGGCCCCGCGCTGACGGTGATTGGGCTGTCCTTTGCCTATGCCTTGACCGGCGCCGTGCTGGTCGAGATCATCTTCGCTTGGCCCGGCCTTGGCCGTTATGTGTCCGAGGCGATCCTGTCCAAGGATTTCCCGGTGATCGCGGCGGCCACGCTGGTGGTGACGGTCTGCTATGTGGCGATGAACCTGGTGATCGACCTGACGCAGGCGCTGGTCGATCCCCGCGTGGCTTTGCGATGAGGGGGCTGGTCCGGCGCTTGGGGATTGGCGGCAGTGTCAGTCTGGCTCTGATCCTGGCCTTCGCCCTGAGGCCCTGCTGGCGCCATGGGCCGCCCCCTATCCCGATCAGGGCTTTGGCGCGCCCAATATCGTGGCCAAGCTGAAACCGCCGTCGTCCGACTTCTGGCTGGGCACCGACCATCTGGGCCGCGACATGCTGAGCCGGGTGATCTTCGGTGCGCGGGTTTCAATGTCGGCGGGGCTGCTGATCGTGGCTTTTTCGCTGCTGATCGGCCTGCCGGTTGGTCTGCTGGCCGGCTATTTCGGCGGCTGGGCGGACGAGGCGCTGATGCGTGTCACCGACATCTTCCTGGCCTTTCCAGCGCTGCTGCTGGCGGTGCTGCTGGCCGCAGCCCTGGGGCCGGGATTGCTCAACAGCATCGTCGCCGTCTCGGTCACCTGGTGGCCCTGGTATGCCCGCATGGCCCGGTCCGAGGTTCTGGTGCTGCGCGGCCAGCCCTATGTCGAGGCGGCGGGCCTGATGGGCGTCTCGCACCCCAGAATCCTGATCCGCCACATCTTGCCGGGTGCGGCGCGCCCTTTGCTGGTTCAGGCCGCGCTTGATGTGGGCCCCGCGCTTCTGACCGCCTCGGCGCTGTCGTTCCTGGGCCTGGGCGTGCTGCCTCCCACGGCCGACTGGGGCAAGATGGTTGATGAGGGGCGCAAGTTCTTCCCGGGCCGCTGGTGGGTTTCAGCCGCGCCCGGCATCGCGATCTTCCTTCTGGCGCTGGCCTTCAGCGTGCTCGGCGATGCGCTGCGCGACCGCCCCAGCGACTTGAACAGCGGGGGCAAGCGCCGTGACCCTTCTTGAGATCAAGGGACTGTCGGTCACGATCCCGTCGGCGACGGGCGCCGTTCTGGCCGTCCGCAGCGTCGATCTGCAGATCGAAAAGGGCGCGGTCCACGGGCTGATCGGCGAATCCGGTTGCGGCAAGACGATGACCGGCATGGCGCTGCTGGGCCTTGCGCCGCCGGGCGCGCAGGTTGCGGCGCAGGTGTTCCGCTTTGACGGCATGGACTTGTCCACCTCGGCGCCAAGTCTGCGGGGCCGGCGCATCGCCCTGATCTCGCAAGACCCCGCCGCCGCCTTGAACCCCGTCCTGACCATCGGCCGCCAGATGGACGACGTGCTGCGGAGCCATAGAAGCCAGCCAAAGGCTGCGCGCCAGGCGGCGGCGATGGACCTGCTGGCCGCGACCGGCTTGCCCGACCCGGCCCAGCTTCTGAAACGCTATCCGCATCAGTTGTCCGGCGGGATGCAGCAGCGCGTCGTCATCGCCCAGGCGCTGGCCACCGGCGCGGATTTCCTGATCGCTGATGAACCCACGACTGCGCTTGATGTGACGGTGGGCGCGCAGGTGCTGGCGCTTTTGCGCAAACTGGTGGCCGAACGGGGCCTGACCGTCCTGATGATCACCCATGACATGGATGTGGTTGCCGCCGTCTGCGACCGGGCCACCGTGCTGTATGCCGGGCTTTCGGTGGAAGAGGGGCCGGCCCGGGCCATCCTGGACCGCCCGCGCCACCCATATACCAAAGCGCTGCTGGCGGCCTTGCCAGATGCCGCGCCGCCTGGGCAAAGGCTGGCCGCGATCGAGGGGCAGATCCCCTCGCCGATCCTGGCCATCCCCGGCTGCGCCTTCGCCCCCCGTTGCCCCGTGGCGCTTGCGGTCTGCCACCAGACCCCGCCGCCCAGGCGCGCAACGGGCGATCACCGCTGGATCTGCCATCTGGGTGAGGCTCCGCGATGACCGCCCCCCTTCTTCAGGTTCAGGACCTTGTGGTCCGCTACAAGCCGCGCGGCCTGCTTGCCCCGCCGCAAGGACCTGCGGTGGACCGGGTCAGTCTGTCGCTGCCCGGCGGGGCCACACTGGGCGTGGTGGGCGAATCCGGGTCGGGCAAAAGCAGCCTTCTGCGCGCCATCCTGCGGCTGGTGCCCGTTCAAAGCGGCAGCGTCACCTTCGATGGCCGCGATTGGCTGGCCGTCCGGGGCGCCGAATTGCGCAGCGCGCGCCGGGCGATCGGGGTGGTGGCGCAGAACCCGTTCCTGTCGCTCAGCCCGCGCCTGACCATCGCGCAGATCCTGTCTGAACCGCTTCTGGCCCGAGGCGACCTGCCCGGCCCCCAGATGCGCGAGCGGACCGCCGCGTTGCTTGCGCGTTGCGGATTGCCGCCCGATTTCCTGCCCCGACGCGCGCGTGAGTTGTCCGGCGGGCAGGCCCAGCGCGTGGCCATCGCCCGCGCCCTGGCGCTGGACCCCCGGCTTCTGGTGCTGGACGAGCCGACCTCGGCGCTGGATGTCTCGGTCCAGGCGCAGATCCTGAACCTGCTCATGGACCTGAAGGCGGATTTTGGCTTGTCGATGCTGTTTGTCACCCACAACCTGAAGGTCGTGGCCCATGTGTCGGACCGGTTGATGGTCATGCAGCAGGGCAGGGTGGTCGAAAGCGGCCCGACCGAGCGGGTCATGGCCGCGCCGGAACAGGCCTACACACGCGAGTTGATGGGGTTTGGGCGGAGATGACAAACCAGCCGGTGCGGGTGCGGACCTTCTGACCCGTCGCCCTGCCGCGCGGCCCCCACCCCGCGCACCCACCCCGCGCACTCTGCGGCGCAGTATCGGCATTGGGTTCCCCCCGGTTTGCGCCCTTGGGTGGCATATCGCCGAAGGCCCGGGTGCCATCGAAACCATCCGGGATGCCGCCAGGCCCGCACTTCCGCCCGGCACCGCACACGAGAAGGACAGTTCCCCGCGCTCGCCCCCGTCAGCCAAGACCCAAATGGTGATGCAGCGCGAGCTTGCGGCCTCGGCCGCTTCTGCATGAAAGGGGGCGGCCGCTGACCCTGACTTGGGACTTGCTGCGGCACGGCTGCTCTCACTGAGGCCGACCTGGCCCAGTGCGCGTCCGTCCATTTGCCAGACAGGATTGCACCTTCAAAGGCCGGGATCAAACATGCCGGGATCAATTGATCTCAGACCCGGCGGCAAGTCAGGGTAAAACCGGGACGGGTTGCCCTGTTCCAGAACCAGAGCGCCGCGTCCTTCCGGCTTGGTGGCACCGCCGTGGGTGGTCGATGCGCCGGTGAAGCTGCTGCCGGCGGCCATGGCACCAGAACGGCGCGGCACGGGGATCGGACAGGTGGAGGCTTCGGAAGGCCGGGGCCGTGTGCAGAAATGAAGGAAACAGCCGCCGGAAGATCGGTTTTCCGGCGGCCCAGACTGGCGAAGAGGTCAGTACCCGCCTTTGCCGGCCGGCTTGTTCACGATCAGCGTCACGACGGCGAAGGCCGCGCCCGCCACCACCATCGACGGC
>JANLQT010000014.1:0-3544 GCA_031368035.1 Rhodobacterales bacterium
GCAGCGGGATCGCCAGCCAGAAACCACTGCCCGAGCGGATCAGGGGCCCGGTATCGTGCGCGCCGACGATCACCGGGGCGTTGGACCAAACCAGCGCTGCGGCATTCAGGCTTTCGCCCGACTTCGGGAAACTGGCGAAGCGGATCGAGTTGGCAAGCCGGGTGCCAAGGCCAGCACCGGTGATTTGTGCCCGCCAGGCGGACTTCAGCCCCCTGCCGGCCTCACGCATCGCGGTCGTCACGGCGCGTTCCCCGGCCGCGACCTCGGCCGCCATCAGGGCGACGAGGTTTGGGGTGATATCGAGTTTCAGCTTCACGCGGGCCTCAGATCAACGGTCCAGACCAGCCGTTCGCGGTCGCGGACCGGCTCTCCCTGGATGAGGAAGGCGTCGCCATCGATTTCGATCCGGTCGCCGGGGCGCGGGTTTGGCACCTCGGCGACGCGCAGGTCGATCCGCGTGGTTTCCGACCAGAGCCGCGCATCACCGAATTCACTGACGGCATCGGCACGCCGGGCGACGACGCGCACCAGAACGGGCGCGCCGCCATCGGATGTGTAGATCGCCTCCACACCGATGTTCGGATCGGCGAAGAGCGTCTCGATGGCGGCGGCGAAGGCGTTCATCACGTCCGCCGCGCCGAACGCAGCACCTGCGGGCGGGTGCAGATCGGCAGCGGGTTCGACTCAATCTCGAGGCGGACCCACTCATCGCGGTCCCGGTCGGGGATCATCCGCGCGTAAAGCGGCTGGCCCAGAGTGTTGACCGTCTCGAAGGTGTCGGCGGGGGCGTGGTAGATCTCAAAGAGCCCGTCGACGGCCTCGGGATAGAACACCGCCTTGTCGGTCGCCACGCTAAAGCCCGCGCCGCCCCGGTAGCGGCGGAAGGTGATGCCGCCGAAGCTGACCTCATCGGCGATGCGCGACCGAAGATCAGCGGCGGCAGCGGTGTTGAGGTAAGTTTCGCGCACCTCCTTGTGCGCCACCAGATCGGCAAAGAAGGCCGGGCCGCATTCGGCACGCAGCGCGATGGCACCGGTGGCAAGGCCGCCCATCGTATCCTCGACGCTCTCAATGAGCGCCTGGCAGCGTTTGCGCAGCGCGCCCGAGGCCGGGGTGGCGTTGTCGAGATCAAAATCCACTTCGGTCGCCGGGGTGATGCCGAACTCGGTGAAGTAGTTCACCACCGTCGCACCATCGCGCGGATCTTTCACCAGCCCCTGGATGCCGTTGAAGAGGTGATACTCGAAGGTGGTCTCGGCGTCGTTGCGCAGACGGCCCAGCTTGCGGGCGACTTCGGCCTGCACCTGCTGGGTGGCGGAGTCGCTGCCAAAGTCGCGCACCTGCTGGATTTCCGAGGCCCAAATGACATCCTGTTTCTTGAACTGGCGGCAGACAAAGGCGCGCACATCGCGGCGTTCCGGGGTCTGCTGGTCATAGGACGAGCCGCGTTCGGAGAACGGGATCAGCGAGAGCGTCCCGTCGCGGGACTCAATCACGACGGTGCGTGAGCGGACGCCGCGCGCGCCAAAGATGCCCGAACCGGACAGGGTAGCAGGCTTGTAGGGGATGTTCTCCAGCGCACGGGTGAGCTCGATGATCGAGAAGGCATCGCCTTCGAAAATGTCCATGGTGGCCATGGGGTGCCTCCTGATTTGAGGGGGGGTGGATGTCCGGGTCAGCGGACGAGGATGCCGAGCGTCAGCAGCGCGGCATGGGCGGCGGCGATCTGCGGTGCAGTGGGAGCGCCGGGGATGCTGATCTCGTATTGGTTGACGATGGCGGGGCCGCGGATCAGCACGACGGCGTTGGTATCGCCGCCGCTGGCATCGACACTGTCCCACAGGATGGCGGCTGCCGTCTGCGTGCCGTTCGCGGCGGCGGGATCGTGGGCGGCATATTTGCCCGAGGCGGTGATCTTGCCCAGAATGGTGCCGGGTTGGAGATTGCCGGAGGCCAGGATGACGGTGCTGCGGCAGTAATCGCGCAGCGCTTCCCAGACAAGGAAGCCGCCCGCGTGGCGGGTTTCAGTAAGCGTGGGCATGGATTTATCCTTTCAGACGGAAGGTGCGGGCGATGACGTCGCCCCAGGGGCGCGCGCCAGAGGGGCGGCCGGGTTGCGGATGGGCGGCGGAAATATCGGGTCCCGTCTCGGCGCGGATCGCCAGCAGGGCGGCGCGGACATCGTCGATACCGGTGTCGCGCTCGAGGAACCGGCCCGCCATCTGCGGCTGACCCGCGAGACGGCAGAGATCGACCACGGCACGTGCATGGGTCAGAGCTTCGGCGCGGATGTTTGCAGCGATAGCCCTGACTGCATCCGTTTCTACGGGTAGCGCATCCATATCTGCGGGAGGATCAGGGTCAGCAGGCAGACACTCGGGCGCAAGAGCGCCCTCGCCTTCGACATCAATGGCAGACTCGTCACCTGCTTCGACGTCAGTCGCCGCCTCACTGCCCGAAGGTGCGTCCTCGTCCGCTTCGAGAACAGGCTTGGAGAGCGCGGGCGGCGCATTGCGGAACCGACAGACATCGAACCGCGCGGCGATGCGGACCGGCTCAGCGATGCGGTCGGCAAAGCCGAGATCCAGCGCATCCTTAGCATCAAGCCAGGTTTCCGCTGCCATCAAGGGCGCGATTTCTTCCTGTGGCCGCCCAGACTTGCCGGCATAGCCCTGCAGCAGGCTGCCCTTCACCTTGTCCAGCGCCTCGGCCATCGCGCGCATGTCGGTGGCAGTGCCCATCACCATCCCTGCGGGATCGTGGATCATCAGGAACGCGTTCTCCGGCATCACCACTTCGTCGCCCGCCATCGCGATATAAGAGGCCGCCGATGCCGCTATGCCGTCGATCCAGACCGTGACCATGCCAGTATGGCGCTTGATCGCATTGTAGATCGCCACCGCATCGAAGACCGAGCCGCCCGGGCTGTTCAGCCGCAAGGCCAGCGGCGTGCCCTCCGGCAATGCGCCGAGTTCAGCCAGAAACCCCTTGGCCGAGACGCCGTAAGCCCCGATTTCGTCATAGATCACCACCTCCGCACCCAAAGCTTGGGCGCGGATCGTGTACCAGCTGTTCATTGGCCTACGCCTCCTGTTGTGTGTCGGTTTCGGATGCGCCGGTTTCCGGCAGGGTTTGCGGTGTTGCCCGCGCGCCCTGCGTTTCGCCGGGGCTGGTGCGGTAGTGCAGACCCAGTTCTGCGGCGCGCTTGGCATCCGCCGCATTCTCGCGGTCGATCTCCTCGACGTCGTAGCCGGTGGCCTCGACCACCTTGCGGCGCGAAATGATCCCAGCCTCCATCGCCAGCACCTGCGCCTGGATGTCCTTCAGCGGATCGACCCAGTCCCAGCGCGGCGGGATCCAGTTCACCGGGCGATAGCGCGCCGGTGACCGGACAAAATCGGGCAATTCCAACGCGCCCGCCAACACCGCCGTTTCCAGCCAGCGCGCCCAGACTGGGCGGCACAGCTGATGCGCGATCACCCCGTGCTGCAATTGCTCGACGCGGCGGCGGAACTCGACCAGTTCGGCGCGCAGGCTGGAATAG
>JANLQT010000016.1:0-4302 GCA_031368035.1 Rhodobacterales bacterium
CAGGGGTGATGGTCGCGCATTTGACGCCGACGCCGTATTGCTTGATGGCGTTGGCGCTGTCGATGGTGATCTGGTCGCCCGTCGCATCGCGGCTTTCGATGCTGAGATCGTAATATTTCAGGTCGATGTCGAGATAGGGCAGGATCAGCTTTTTCTTGATGAAATCCCAGATGATCCGGGTCATTTCGTCGCCGTCCAGCTCGACAACGGGGTTTGCTACCTTGATCTTGGTCATGTCCTGCCCTTTCGTGGATTCGGCCCTGACCCCTTAGCCGAAATCCGGGGAATGGGGAAGATGGTATGCAACGGTATACCGCCATTGGTGGGCATTGGCACTGGCGCTTTCTGCAAGGCTTTGCCAAATTCCTGCCAGAGGCCAGTCCAGAAGGTGCAGACAGACGTGACCGAGACTTCGAACCATCGCCTTGTGCTGCATATAGGGGCGCACAAGACCGGCACCAGCGCGATTCAGGTGTTTCTGAACCAGGCGATGGGCAAGCTGATGGAGCAGGGCTGGGTCTTTGCGCCGCAGCCGCAAGGGCATCTGAACTGGAGCCCGATGGTTGTGATGCACCAGACGGCGGAGGGGCCGAGTTTCCAGTTGAGCGAGCCGGTGCTGCAAAACCTGGTGCAGCGCATCCAGTCGCGCCGCAGGCATCTGATCGTCTCGGCAGAGGATCTGTTCTTTCTGGACCCGCCGGAAATAGCGCGTTTTGCGGGCCAAATGCACAAGTTGGCGTCGGACATCACGATTGTCAGCTATCTGCGCCGGCAAGATCAGATGGCTTTGTCACAATGGGCGCAGGGCGGGCAGACGATCCAGTCTGCGGCGGTGTTCGGCTGCGAGGAAAGCCAGCTTCGACCTTTGACGCCGCAGATGTGCGCTTATCTTGACTATGCAGCGCGGCTGGACCAGTGGAGGGCGGAATTTCCGCAGGCCAAGTTCATCACGCGCATTTATGACCGCAAAGCCTTTGCGGGCGGCGATGTGGTGGGTGACTTTGTGTCGGCACTGGGGATAAGCGTCGAAGGGATCGGGGTTCCGCTGGACGAGAACGTGGCATTCGGCGCCTCGACCGTGCAATTCCTGTACTGGCTGCGGGCGCGTGGGTTCACACAGCCCGAGATTGGCGCGATTGTCGAACGCAGGGTGATCGAAGTGACGCGAGATCAGGCAATGCCCAGCCGGACCGATGCCGAGGCGTTCCTGTCAAGTTTTGCGGTCAGCAACGCGCGGCTGGCTGCGATGTTGCAGGTGGACGGGCCGTTTGATGCCGATATGTCGGCTTACCCCGCAGAGTCCAGCTTTCGGTCGCTCGACCCCGAGTTCAAGCTGCGCAATATGCTGGCGCTGACCCTGTCGCTGCGCGACGGGTTGAGATGACTGCCGCAGAATGGGTTGACCGGTCACCACACGAAAAACGGCAGGACCTGCGCGCGCACCCAGTCCCACAACTTCGGCGCGCCGCGGGCGATCTTGGTGCCGACGCGGGCATCCAGCTGGTCCAGCGTCACGTTGTATTCCGTCCAGGTGCCGCCGCCGGACAACAGGTTGGCCATGACCGGTTGCACCCGGTCCAGCGATTTGGCGAAGACGGCGTCGGACGTTTCGGCGGATTCGAACTCTTTCCACAGGGCGTGGAACTCGTCGCCAAGGTCGCGGGGCAGCAGACCGAACAGGCGGCGGGCGGCTGCGGCCTCGGCGGCAAGGGTCGCTTCGGAACCATGCGCCTGACCGTTTGCGGAATGGATCGGCACATCGCCCACGTCGATTTCCACAAGGTCATGCAGTATAAGCATCCGCAGCACGCGGACGGGGTCCACCCCGGGTGCGGCGTGATCGGCCAGGACCATGGCATAAAGCGCCAGATGCCAGGAATGTTCGGCCGAGTTCTCGCGCCGGGAACCATCAATCAGTGTCGTGGCGCGTAGGACGGATTTCAGACGGTCTGCCTCGTTCAGGAAGGCGAACTGGGCGGCGAGCCTTTGGTCCGTCATCAGTGTCCGCTGCCGCCGTCATAGGGCGCAGCCGGGGCCACGCCCTTGCCGCGCTTGGCGTTCAGCGCCTGGGTCAGGAAGGCGCGGCCCCGACGTTCGGCCAGGCGGACCTTGACGGCGGTCATGAAGGCTTCCTGCATCGTGGGCGAGGCATCACCGAGAATCTTGCCGATCTTTTCGAAGAACCGCTCATCCCCAAGCTCGTCCAGCGCCGCAAGCACGTCGCGGGCCAGCGCATCACCCAGTTCATCAGCGACGCCCATCAGCGCGTCCCTTCGGTCAACCGCCGCTTCACATAGGCGCTGACCGTGTCGATCATCGGTTTCATATGCGTCTCTTCATCCTTGAAGAAATGGTCGGCACCGTCGATTTCGGTATGGGTGATGGTGATGCCCTTCTGCTCATGCAGCTTGTTCACCAGGTTCTTGGTGTCCTTGGGCGGGGCGACCTTGTCGGCGCTGCCGTTGATGATGAGGCCCGAAGCAGGGCAGGGGGCGAGGAAAGTAAAGTCGTAAAGGTTGGCGGGCGGGGCGACCGAGATGAAGCCGGTGATTTCCGGCCGGCGCATCAGAAGCTGCATGCCGATCCAGGCGCCAAAGCTGAAGCCCGCGACCCAGCAGGCCTTGGAGTTCTGGTTCATCGACTGAAGGTAGTCGAGCGCCGAGGCGGCGTCGGACAACTCGCCAATGCCAAGGTCATATTCGCCCTGCGAGCGTCCGACGCCGCGGAAGTTGAACCGCAGCACCGAGAAGCCCAGATTGTAGAAGGCGTAGTGCAGGTTATACACCACCTTGTTGTTCATCGTCCCGCCGTAGCTGGGATGCGGATGCAGGACGATGGCAATCGGCGCGTCGCGATCCTTCTGCGGATGGTATCGGCCTTCGAGCCGGCCTTCGGGACCAGCGAAAATCACTTCGGGCATCAGTTGTCTGCCTTACCTTGGCGAGCGATTGTTGACAAAATCGCTCAGCAAATTTAGAACCATTCCAAGGACGGTTTTCCCGTCATGGGTCGGGCTTTCAAGTAAGGTCCCCGGCCGCTTGCGTCAATGGATATGAACCAAGGAAGGCGGCAGGGGTATGAAACTCTCGACCAAGGGGCGTTATGCGATGGTGGCGTTGGCCGATCTGGCGATTGCCGAAGCTTCGGTCCTGTCGGCGTCCGGCGCGCCGGGCGAGGAGTTGATGAGCCTGTCCGAGATTGCCAAGCGGCAGGATATCTCGCTGCCCTATCTGGAACAGTTGTTCGTCAAGCTGCGCCGGGCCGGGTTGGTGGAAGCGGTGCGCGGGCCGGGCGGCGGGTATCGGCTGGCCCGCAGCCCCTATGCTATTCGGTTCTGCGATGTGCTGTTGGGGGTGGTTTAGCCGGTGGTTGCGTTGCACCTGGGGGGGGGGGCCTGGGGTGGGTCGTCGGGGACGCGGGCGCAAAGCCTGACCAACCGACTGTGGGAAAGCCTGTCGGCCAATGTCTATGTGTTCCTGCATCAGACCAAGTTGTCGGACATCATCAGGAACGAACTGAAGCCGTGCCCGGCCGTGCCCGCGCTGTTCCGCGTTGTGGACGAGGTTTAGCCCGGGCCGACCGCCCCGGGGGCGCTGCCCCCCTTGCGCTATTGGTTGCTTGGACCAATGGCGCTACCAATAGCTCACCCGAAGTATTTTAGCCTTCAGTGAAAGGGCTTTGAGTGGCCTTGCGGACCTATCTTGACTGGAATGCCACGACGCCGCTGCGGCCCGAAGGGCGCCGCGCGATGCTGGCGGCGATGGATCTGGTGGGCAATCCGTCTTCGGTTCATGCCGAGGGGCGGGCGGCGAAAGCACTGATCGAAAAGGCACGGGCACAGGTGGCGGCGGCTTTGGGGGCGGAGGGGGCAGATGTGGTGTTCACCTCGGGCGCAACCGAGGCGGCGGCTTTGGCGCTGGCGGGGCGGGGGCTGGTCTGTGCCGGGGTGGAGCATGATGCGGTGGCGGCGTGGTGCGAGGCGTCATTGCCGGTGGACGCAGCGGGCCGGGTGACGGTGACCGAGCCGGGGCGTTCGGCGGTGCAACTGGCCAATTCGGAGACGGGGGTGGTGCAGGATTTGCCGAAGGGGCTGGCGGTGTCGGACCTGACGCAGGGGTTCGGCAAGCTGCCGATCGCGTTCAACTGGCTGGACCTGACGATGGGGCTGGTGTCGGCGCACAAGCTGGGCGGGCCAAAGGGTGTGGGGGCTTTGGTCGTCAAGCGCGGCACGGTGGTTGCCAGCCATATAATGGGTGGGGGCCTGTAATTGGGGCGGGGGGGGGGCACGGAAAACCTGATCGG
>JANLQT010000184.1:0-1585 GCA_031368035.1 Rhodobacterales bacterium
CCCGCCGCCTATGTTCAAGACATGCCCTTGAGACGCACCATTTCCCTGACCGGCACCGACGCCCTGCCCTTCCTGCAAGGGCTGGTGACCAATGACGTGTTGCCCTTGGGCAAGGCGACGGGACTGGTCTGGACGGCGCTGCTGTCGCCCCAGGGTAAATATCTGGCGGATTTCTTTGTGGTCGCAACCGGGACAGGCCTGCTGCTGGACCTGCCGGAAACCCTTGCCGATGCCACACTCAAACGCCTGACGATGTACCGGCTGCGTGCCGATGTGCAATTTGCGCCGGTGGACCTGACAGTGATCCGGGGGCTTGGCGCGCCGCCGCCGGGGGCTTTCGCCGACCCTAGACACGCGGCGTTGGGCTGGCGTCTTTACGGCGCGGGCAGCGAGGCGCCGGTGGATTGGGCTGCAATCCGCGTTGCGCATCTGATTCCTGAGGCGGGCACCGAACTGGTGCCGGACGACAGCTATATCCTGGAAATGGGCTTCGAGGCACTGCATGGCGTCAACTTCAAGAAGGGCTGCTATGTCGGTCAGGAAGTCACAGCGCGGATGAAGCACAAGACCGATCTGCGCAAAGGTCTGGTGCAGGTCCGAGTCGAAGGCGCGGCCCCGGTTGGCACGCCGATCACCGCCGAAGGGCGCGAGGTGGGGCGGCTTTGCACCCAATCGGGCGGGCTGGCGCTGGCTTGGCTGCGGCTGGACCAGGCCACGGGGCCGATGCAGGCCGGTGCGGCGCGAGTGGCCCGTCTGTAACCTGCGCCGACAGCGCTGCCGGAGAAGAAATCCGGACAGTTGCAAGGGCGAAATGCATCGCGTTTTTCACGATTGCGGTCAAGAATGTGGCAGAGCTTTGGTCAAACCTTGAACTTGTCGCAAACTTCCCTAGATATGGCGGCAAGCATCGGGTTTCAGCCTCAAGATACAGTGAGACCCAAGACGAGCCATGCGCTAGGGTCATGGCCGTTATTCCAAAGATGACCAGCCGAATCCGTCGCAAGCTTGTTACAAGCGCCGGACCCAAGCGGGAACGAGTGAGCAGGACTTCAGATGGCCGATTTCATAGACAGCACCGCCTTCAACTTCGAACAAGGTCAGCGCGCGCGCAAACTTTTTGCCGCCGTCGTTCTGGCCGCGCTTGATGATGCCATTGCGGATGACAAGAAATACGGCAACGGCCCGGACCAGATCGCCCGCTGGGCGCGGTCGCGCGATGGCCGCGAAGTGCTGTCCTGCGCCGGGATCGATCCGAACGAGCGGGTGGTGAAGGGCCTGATGGATTTCGTCGGCAAGGGCGTGCGCACTTCGGTTGCGCTGTCGCGCGAGGAAAGCGAGCGTCGTCACGCGCTGGAGATGGACGCCGAAGCGGCCTGACCCCGCGTTGCAGCGGACTTGAGCGCGCCCTTCCGGGGCGCGTTTTCATTTCGTGATATCGCTTTTAAATCAATGCGTTGTAACGCCATGCTCACGCTGCGCGTGAGGGCTTGGCCTTTTTACGAATATTTGTGTAGAATCAGTGCGTTGCACCTTGAAGCTTAGTCAAGGTCGCGGGCAGCCAGAGTTTGGGAAATTTCGGCCCGGA
>JANLQT010000180.1:0-5932 GCA_031368035.1 Rhodobacterales bacterium
GAACCCTTTGCGCAGGTTTTCGATCGTTCCCCAATGCTCCATATGTTCCGGGTCGATGTTGGTCACGATGGCGATCGTCGCGGGCAACTTGTTGAACGAGCCGTCGCTTTCGTCCGCCTCGACCACCATCCACTCCCCCGCCCCGGCCCGCGCATTGGACCCGTAAGCATGGATCACCCCGCCGTTGATCACGGTAGGATCAAACCCGCCCTTGTCGAGAAGGGTCGCCACCATCGTCGTCGTCGTGGTCTTGCCATGCGTGCCCGCCACCGCGACGTTTGACTTCAGGCGCATCAGTTCCGCCAGCATCTCGGCCCGGCGCACCACCGGCAACTTGCGCCGCCGCGCTTCTTCCAGTTCCGGATTGCCCTTCTTGATCGCCGAGGAAATCACCACGACCGAGACATCATCCCCGATGTTGCCGGCCTTCTGCCCCTCGAAAAACCGCACGCCCAGCCCCACCAGCCGCTCGGTGATCTTCGACGACCGCGCGTCCGACCCCTGCACCCGGTAGCCCAAGGTCATCAGGACCTCGGCAATCCCCGACATGCCGATACCGCCGATGCCGACGAAATGGATCGGGCCAAGCTCCAAGGGCAGTTTGGTGGCGTTCATGGGCTAAGCTCCCGCAAGGGTTTCGACCAACGCGACCAGCCGGGCCGTGGCGTCGGGGCGACCCTGCGACAGGGCGGCGCGTGCCATCGTCTCGGCCTTGTCGGCACCGGTCAGGATCGCTGCGATTTCGTGCGAAAGGGCGACCGCGTCAAGCCCGGTTTCCGGCATCAGCACGGCTCCGCCCGCTTCTATCAGCCCGCGCGCGTTCGCGGTCTGATGATCGCCGGTGGCGGCAGCATAGGGGATCAGGATCGACGGCCGCCCGATCACCGAGATATCGGCCACCGACGAGGCGCCCGAGCGCGAGATGACCAGTTGCGCCTCGCTCAGGCGGCGGGGCACATCGTCGAAGAACGGCTGAACCTCGGCCTTGATTTGCGTTGCGGCATAGGCCGCGACGACCCGGTCGTGATCTTCGGCCCGCGCCTGATGTGCGACGCGCAGCAGGGTTTGCAGGGCCACGGGCAGCGCGGCCATGGCGGCGGGCACCACATCGGACAAGACCCGCGCGCCCTGACTGCCGCCGATCACCAAAAGGTCCATCGGGTAATCCCCCGGCGGAATATAGGGCGCGGCGGCGCGGTCCAGCACCGACTGGCGCACCGGATTGCCCGCCGGCTCTCCCACCACGCCATCGGGCAAGGCCGTCGGCCAGGTGCCGCAGGCCACCTTGTCCACGCGAGACGCGAAGACCCGGTTCACCCGGCCCAGAACGCCGTTCTGTTCATGGATCATCCGCGGCAACCGCAGCACCCAAGCCGCGCTCAGCGCCGGGATCGTCGGATAGCCGCCAAAACCCACCACGACGGAAGGCGGCTCGCGCCAGAACTGCCAGATGGCCGAGATCACCCCGCCCGCGATCCGGAAGGGTGCAACGATCTTGGCCAGCACCCCGCCGCGCGCAAACGTGGCAGAGGACAGGACCACCCGTTCCACCTGATCGGGAAACCCGCCAGCATAGCGGGCGCCCCGCGCATCGGTCGAAAGCCGCACCCGCCAGCCCTTGGCCACCATCGCCTCGGCCAGCGCCTGCGCGGGGAACATGTGCCCGCCCGTGCCGCCCGCCGCGATGAGAAGAAGGGGCGCCGCCATCAGCGGTGCTTTTTGAAGATGTCGGACATCGCGCCCTGCGGCCTTGTCCGCGTCAAAGCCAGAAGCATGCCCACCGTGATCCCCGCCGCGATGACCGACGATCCGCCATAGCTGACAAAGGGCAGCGTCATGCCCTTGGCCGGCAGCAGCCGCACCGCCACGCCGATGTTGATCATCGCCTGCACGCCAAAGATGCAGGCGAGCCCCGCGCCCGCCTGCCGCACGAACGGGTCACGTTCCCGCATCAGCCGGGCGAGGCTGCGCGCCACGATGAACGCATACAGCGCCAGGATCACCAGCACCAGGATCAGCCCGTATTCCTCGGCCGCGACCGCGATGATGAAATCGGTATGCGCGTCCGGCAGGGTCCATTTCACCTGCCCCTCGCCCACGCCGACCCCAAAGAATCCGCCTTCCTGAATGGCGTTGGTCGCATAGCCGATCTGGCTGCGCGGGTCGATATCGGCATTGAGAAAGCCGTCGATCCGCCGGGCAAAGTGCTGGGAGTGGTGATAGGCGAACCAGCCGCCCGACGAGACCAGCCCGATCACCCCGGCGATCAGCAGCATCGGTGCCCCGGCGACGAAATACACCACACCCCAGCCGAACAGCACCAGCATGGTCTGGCCGAAATCCGGCTGCGTCGCCAGAAACCCCACCACCACCAGCGTCATCAACGCCGAGATCATCTTGCCCGGCGGCCCGTTGATCTCGGCTGCCGCCGCCATCAGCCAGGCCGAGGTGATGATGAAACAGGGTTTCAGAAATTCAGACGGCTGGAACGACACGAACCCCAGCGAATACCAGCGCACCGCGCCCTTGCCGAAATCGGTGCCCAGCAGCGGCAGCAGCGCCAGCGCGACAAACGCCGCGCCAAACCCCAGAACGCCGAACCGCCGGATCTGGTTCGGCGTCATCATCGAGGTCAGGAACATCGTCCCCAGCGCCATCACGCCAAACGCCGCCTCGCGCTGGACATAGTAGAACGGCGGCAGACCGTTCTTGGAGGCCAGTGGCACCGAGGCGGCAAGACCCAGCAGCATGCCGATGCCAAACAGCGCCAGCACCGCCGTCAGCGTCCATTTGTCGATCGTGCGCCACCAGCGCGGCAACACCGGCTCTCGCACCCGCGAGGGCATGGAGCCATAGACCATCTCAGTCATGGAAGATCCGCCTGTCCGTTTACTGCCCGGCCCCAGGTTGAAACCCCGGGGTCCTGAGCCAAAAGACTAGCGAATCACCGGGGCGCTGGCTAGCCCTGATTCGCAGGCCCCGGTCGGCGGCCCGTGGGGCGCCGGCGGAAAACTGTCCACGCGTGGACAAAAATCGTACCCTTTTGAATCAAGGGCTTGGCCGCGCGAATTTACAAAGCATTAGGAATTTCAGGCGAAGGACGGCGGACATTCCGTGGCAGGAAGATGCCTCCGGCGGGGATATTTTTGGCTTCTGTGAATGGCGGGGAGGGGAGGGACGTTTCATCTGACCGCGTGCGGGTGTGGGGGATGGCCGACAAAGGCGGCGCGGACTTAGGCGGCGGCGTGCGGGTGGCTGGTGCGGATCACCCGCTCACAATAGGCGGCCAGGGCCTTGCGGTCCGCAAAGGCTGCGACCGGCACTTCGGGGTGGAAGATCACCTCGACGCTTCCCTGCGGCTGGGTCGCCAGGGTCAGCAGCAGGTGCGGGGCAAATTCCATCTCGCCCCACCAGCCGTAATAGCGCGCATCCTGCCCGGGCGGCGCGTGATAGATCACGGTCACCGGTTGGATGTGCATTTGGGCGGCCAGATCGGGCGCGAAGAAGGCAGCGAACAGGGTGGATTTGAACGGCAGCACCCGGACGGAGTCGGTGGAGGTGCCCTCGGGGAAGAACAGCAGCCGGTGCCCGGACTTGAGCCGGTTTTCAAAGATGCCCGCCTGCACCTTGGCCTCGGCGCCCTTGCGCGCGATGAAAACCGTGCCGGTGGACCGTGCCAGCCAGCCGATCCCGGCCCAGCCGCGCACTTCGGATTTTGCGACAAAATAGACCCGCTGGCAGGCGTTCAGCGCGAAAATATCCAGCCAGGAGGAATGGTTGGCCACCACGGCGCCGTTCAGGGTCATCGGAGTGCCGGTCACCCGCATCGGCAGGCGCAGGATGACGAAGGCCAATTTGCAGACCGACTGGGTGACATAGGGCGTCCATGGCCGGGCGGCGCCGAACAGCGGCGCTTCGACCAGGCGCAGCAGCACAAGAAGCGCAAGGCCGCCATAGGTGACCGCGCCCAGAACCACGCCCCGCCCCCCCACATGCAGCCAGCCAAAGGGGCCGATCCGAGGCGCGGGATGAGGCGCGCGGAGCCAGTCGCTCACCCTTCGCGCCCCGACTTTCTGGTGTAAAACGCCCGGTGCTTTTCGCTCATCTGCGCGGTGTCCATCACCAGGCAGACGTCGATCGTGTTGAACGCCCGGTCGATGAAAGCGCCGTCCGACACAAAGCCGCCCAGCCGCAGATAGGCGCGGATCAGCGCGGGCATCGCCGCCATCGCCTTGGTGCGGTTCAGTTTATCCGGAGGCACAAGGCCCATCGGCAAGCTTCCGCCGGGCAAGGGCGTGACGCGCAAGGGCGCGGGCGCAAGGTGATGATGGTGCAACCACGCCAGCGGCTGCGCCAGCAGGCCCGCGTCTACCCCATGGAACGAGGCAGCACCGAACAGCACGTCAATCCCGCGCTCCAGCACATAGTTGGCCAGGCCCTGCCACAGCAGATACATCCCCGGCCCGCCGCGATGTTCGGGAAGCACGCAGGACCGCCCCAGTTCCAGAAGCCGTCGGCCCGAGGTCAGAAGCGGCGTCAGATCGAACTCCGAGGCGCAGTAATAGCCGCCCGTCAGCGCCAGCCGGTCTGGCGGCAGCAGGCGATAGACGCCCACGACATCCGCCAGTGTGGCCGGATCGGCGCGGTTGTCGATCAACAGAAGGTGGTCCACATGCGGATCGAACCCGTCCCGCTCCAATTCCGCTTCATGATCGGCCTGGGGCACGTCGGCCCCCAGTTCGCGCACGAACACCTGATAGCGCAGGTGCTGGGCCGCCCGCAGATCGCGCGCGCCCGATGCCAGTCGCAGGGAATAATGGCTCGCCTCGCCCAAAGGCGTGCCGCGTCCGGGGACCTGCGACGGCGGGATGGGTCTGGGCTGGGACAGGATCACGGTCATGGCGCGGCAATCCTGACGCAAGGTGCCTTGGTGCTGGCCTTGCGAGGTGACGGCAGAATGACAGTTTGCGACCCAGGGTTCATTCTTTGCAATCGCCGATTGAAAATTCACGGGTTCCGGTGAAGATGGTCACGGCTGAGGCTGCCAGACCATCATCAACGCCACCCGGGTTCCGTCAATGACAACTTTACCGGCATGTTCGAAGTTCACGGTGATGCGCCCGCCGATATTGGACTGGACCTGCCCCAGACCCCAATCCGGCTGGCCCGGATGCCGCACCAGTTGGCCCGGCTCCAGCAGCGATATCCCGTCCCCGGCGTTCATTCCCGTTCCAAGCCCCTTCCGAGAGCCCTGATGACCCAAGTGCCCCACCAAAATGACCTCGCCGCCCTTCTGGGCAGCCGCATCTGTCACGACCTTATCAGCCCGATCGGAGCCATCGGCAATGGGCTGGAACTTCTGATGATGGACCTGGGGGCGAAAAGTCCCGAGGTCGCGTTGATCGCGCAAAGCGTGGCCCATGCCAATGCGCGCATCCGGTTCTTCCGGCTGGCCTATGGCGCCGTCGGGGCCGAGGCGCGGCAGAACCTGGCGGAGGTGCGGTCGATCCTGTCGGATCTGACGCAAGGCAGCCGGCTTGGCATCGAATGGGCGACCAGTGCGGACCTCGCCCGTGCCGGGGTGAAGGCGGCGTTCCTGCTGATCCAATGCCTGGAATCCGCGATGCCCTATGGCGGCAAGATCGTGGTCAGCGAAAAGGACGACCGTTGGCTGATCGAGGCTGTGGCGCAGCGGCTGAAGGTCGATGCGGACCTGTGGGGGATGCTGGCCGACCCCGGTGCCACGCCGGAGATCTCGCCCGCGGTGGTGCATTTCCCGCTCGCGGCCGCCGAGATCGCGCGGCAGGGCCGCCGCCTGACCGCCGATCTGGGGCAGACCAGCATCAGGCTGAGTTTCTAGGCGCAAGGGTGTGCAATCGCAAGGTTGCACGCGTGCAACATTGTGTATCCCCTTGATTTCATTTTATTTTGG
>JANLQT010000209.1:0-4931 GCA_031368035.1 Rhodobacterales bacterium
CGCGCCGCAGATTGCGATTTTCGCGGGAAATCATGGGGTTGTGGCCAAAGGCGTTTCGGCCTTTCCGGCCGAGGTGACCGCGCTGATGGTGGCCAATTTCGCGCATGGCGGGGCGGCGATCAATCAGCTTGCCCGCAATGCCGGGGCCAGGCTGACGGTGCAGGCGCTGGATCTGGATCACCCCACCGCCGATTTCAGCGAAGCCCCCGCCATGACCGAGGCAGAGCTGGATGCCGCCCTCGCCGTCGGCTGGAATGCGGTCGAGACCGGGACTGACCTGCTGGTCGTGGGCGAGATGGGGATCGGAAACACTACCTCCGCAGCGGCCATCGCGGCGGCTTTGATGGGCGGAACCGGTGCGGATTGGGTGGGGCGCGGCACTGGGGTTGATGCGGCGGGCCTTGCCCGCAAGGCCGCCGTGGTGCAACAGGCGCTGGACCTGCACCGCCCGCATTTCGCCGACCCTGTGGACGTGCTGCGCCGCCTTGGCGGGCGCGAAGTTGCAGCGATGACCGGCGCAATCCTCAAGGCGCGGATGGGCCGCGTGCCGGTGCTGCTGGACGGGTTCATCGCCAGCGCGGCGGCGGCAGTGCTGTTCAAGGCGGCGCCTGGCGCCCTTGATCATGTGCTGGCGGCCCATGCTTCGGCCGAGGCGGCGCATGGCAAGTTGCTGGCCGCAATGGGCAAAGAGCCGCTGCTGGCGCTGGGTCTGCGGCTGGGCGAAGGGTCTGGCGCCGCGCTGGCCATCCCGCTGGTGCGGGCGGCGGCAGAGTGTCATTCCGGCATGGTGACCTTTGCGGAAGCCGGCATTCCGGGGGGCTGAGGCAAGGGCCGGTCAGCTCTCGCGCGGCATGGCCAGCACGACTTCCTTGCCGCCTTTTTGATAGCGCAGATCACTGGCCGAGATCGCCACCACCCGCCCGCCATCCAGCTGATCGCCGACCTTCACTTTTTTCAGCGTGCCGTTGTTCAACCGGACATAGGCATAGCGGCTGCCATCCGTGCCGAAGACCCCGATCAGCGCGATTTTCGAGGTTGCCAGCGCATTCTTTTCGGTGGCGACCTTGGCGACATTGGCCGAGGTCGGGATTTTCGGCATGGGCGTCGTGACCTCGGGCTCGTCGCCCACGGCGGCCTCGGCACTGGCGGCGGGCGCAGCGGCGGCGACTTTCACGTCGGCTTGGGTCATCGCGGCTGCCACGGCCTTGTCCACGCCCTGCGCCAGTGCGGCGGGGCGCGCGGGCGGCGTGGCAGAGGTGTTCACGGCTAGGTTCGACGCGGCAGTCTCTGCCGTCACGGCGCCGTTTGCCAGCCCGGCGGTGGACGCGGCCATCGCGCTCAGCACCGGCGAGGTGGACCGGGCGCGCGGGCGATAGGCGGCCAGCCTGGGGTCTGGGGCAAGTTCTACTGCGGGTGCGGCTGCGGCGGGGACCAGGCTGGCCGGACGGGATTTGGGCCGGAACGCCTTCATTTCGGGATCGGGGGCCAGAACCGGGGCAGGCGGAGGGTCTGTGACGGCAGGCAGGGTGGCGGGGCCGGCAGCCGAATCGCTCGCCGAATCGCTCGCCGAATCGCTCGCCGTATTGCTCGCCGTGCCCGTCGTCTGCGTCGTCCCTGGCGCCGGGGCCGGCGACAAGCCCAGCGAGATCGCGCCCGGCGTCGCGCCCGAGGCCGTGCCCTGCCCGCCGGCGTCTGTGCTGGTTGCGTCAGCGATGGCTCCGGCATCGCCGGGCGCGGCCTCTGCCGCTACGGCAACGGGCTGGGGGGCAAGCGCCGCGATGGCGGCGGGACGATCCGGCGGCAGCGTCTTGGGCGCGCCCGCAACCAGCAGCACGCCGTCAGGGGTCACCACCCCCGCGGCGGTCGGCAGGATCCGCCCATCGGCGTCGAACTGGTACACCGTGCCGAACGGCGGCGGATCGGGCGAGGGGGCGGGTTCGCTGTCCCCGGTCGCGGCAGTGGGCAAGGCTGCGGGGTCCGACAGCGTCGTCGGCGGCTCGGTCGCGGCAAGGAAAATCTCGTCGCTGCCAGTGTCACCGGCGGTTTGAGTAGAGGCCACGGACTCGGCGGAAACGGCGGTGCCGGGGGCCAGCGCAGGGGCTGGCTCGGCAGTCGTCGTTTCGGCAGAGGCCGCAGCAGGAACTGTCGCAGCAGGATCTGTCGCAGCAGGATCTGTCGCAGCGGCATCGGCAGCGGCGGACACTTCGCTTGCCGCCGCCACCGTGGCGTCCTGGCCATCGGCTGCGGCTTCATCTGCGGCCGTGATATCGGCGGCAGCGCCTTCAGCCGCTACGCCCGCATCCGCCGCCTGGGTCTGGTCTGCAGGCGCAGCGGCGTTTTGCTCGGGGGCCGCTGCTGCCGGCTGGGCCTGGGGCGCTTCGGCCTGCGAGACCGCCGTGGTGGCGGGCGCCGCCTGATCACTGCTCAGCCCAGCCAGGAAATAGCTGGACCAGGCCGCGATCAGCACAAGGAACACCAACAGGATGCCGGTCAGGATCAAACCCAGATAGCGCGGCCTGCCGCGCATCTGCACGGGTCGACCTTTCAGATCGGTCATGGGTTTGGCACCTGTCGGGGCTTTGGCCGTCGCAGCTGCCGGGGCTGCGGCGACGGCTGCCGGGGCAGGTGCCCCCGCCGCCTTGCGCCGCCCAAGCCCCGGAATGGCAGGCGCCGTCACCATCGCCTCGGCGGCTTTGGGCGATTTGGCCTGCGGGTTCGGTTTGGAGGCTTGCAGCGGCGGCGGGGTTTTCATCCCGCCGGATTCGGACCCGTTCACCGGCTTGGCCGCTGCGGGCCGCGCCGCCGATCCGGATGCCGGGGCGGCCCCAAGGCTTGGCGCACTGCCGGTGTCTGCGCCGCCGCGCCGTGCCGCAAGCGCGGCGCGCACGGCTTCGGACGGACCGGCGGTCACGTCATCGTCCGGCGGAGGCACCGCGGCGAGTGATTTCTTCAAATCCGCTGCCGTCATCGGACGCGGCGGGGCGGTCGGGAAATCGTCGTCCGGCACATCCAGCGCCATCGGCGCTTCCGGCACCGGCGCGGCTGCTTGGGCCCCCTGCGCATCGGCAAAGGTGGGGGACCAGGCCGGCTCCGGCACCGAGAAGGGGACCGTGTCAGGAACCGGGTCAGGCGCGCGGGGCATAACCAGTGGATCTGGTTCGGCCTTTGATTCCGACGCGGCGACTGGCGCCGCGATTTCGGGTTCGTCGAGCGCCTCCGACACGTCTTCGGGGACCGGGGCGTCAGGGATCATCTCGTCCTGGGCCGGGTCTTCTGCCACCAGGGACGCGCGCGCGCGCGGCATCTCGCGCGGCACGACATGCACCGGTTCAGCGTCGCGCTCGACCTTTTCGCCTTCGGACAGCAGCGCCGGCGACATCTTGGACGCCCCGAAGAACGGCTCGCTTTGATACAGGCCGTTGTCCGGCACGGCGACAAAACTGACCGGGTTGAACCGGTGCTCGGACGCAAAGGCCTCGGCCTGTTCCAGCGTCTCGCGCGCCACCGCCGCGACCTGAACCTCTGGCCCTGACCCATGCGTGTCATAGATCAGATCATCCAAGGCATAGGGCGTCAGCCCTTCCAGCCCGGCGCGCACCTGCTTCTTGCGCTTGGCCGAATCCGGGCCGGGCGCCGCCACTTGCGTGAACAGGATCTGGTCATTCGGAAGTATGACCTTGGTCGAGATACCCCGGGGCGACAGCCCCAGCGCGGTCGAGCGCATATAGGCCAGCGCCTCGGCCATGTCGGGCGCGTCGAACCGCGTCTGACCGACCTCTTGCCAACCGCGCGAGGTGCGGTGCAAAAGCGTCACCTGCTCGTCGCGCAAATCCAGTGCAAAACTTGGTTTCATCGAAGGAATTGTCCGTCTTTCCAGCGGACGACCCCTGCCCGCACGATCCGGGCTCTTCCTACATGACCTTTGCTGCGAAGAAAAGGAAACCGCACCGCTTGGGCACTTTTCCGCAAGCGGGGCCGCACAAGGATCGTGGTGCGCTGCACAAGGATCATGGTGCACTGCACAAGGATCATGGTGCACTGCACAAGGATCGTGATGCGCTGCACAAGGATCAAGCAGCCTTCCGCCCAATCCAATTAATTTGTGCAAGCGCCCAAGGACTGCGGTGCGGCTTGCGTCTATCATCAGATGCATGTCTTGAAGGAGTATCCCATGCGCTTGTTTCCCCTGTCCGCCCTTGCTTTGGCCATGGCCCTGATCGCCCCCGGTCTGGCCCTCGCTCAAACCCCGCCCGCGCCCCGCATGATCACCGTCACCGGCGACGGAAGCGTCACTGTTGTCCCCGACCTTGCCACCGTATCGCTGGGGGTGATGACCATCGGCGCCACGGCGGGCGAGGCTTTGTCGGCCAATTCCGCCCAAGTGCAGGCCGTGATGGACCGGCTGACAGCGGCGGGGATTGATGCCAAAGACATCCAGACCTCGAACCTGTCGCTGAACCCGAACTACATGAACAATGATGGGTCCCAGGCGCCGCAGATCCAGAACTACACCGCCTCGAACATGGTCACTGTCATCGTGCGCAAACTGGACACCACCGGCACGGTGCTGGACGCGGCGGTGAAAGACGGCGCCAACACTCTGAACGGTCTGACCTTTGGCCTCGCCGATCAGCGCCCGTCGCAGGACAAGGCACGTGTTGCGGCGGTGGCCGATGCCAAGGCCAAGGCGGCGTTGCTGGCCGAGGCGGCGGGGGTGAAACTCGGCACCATCGTTTCCATCACCGAGGGCGGGAATTCCGGTGGCCCGGTGCCGATGTTCCGCATGGCGGCGGATTCCACGGCCGTCCCGGTGTCCGGCGGCACACTGGATATTTCGGCCAGCGTCACGATGGTCTGGGCGCTTGGCCAGTAGGGGAAGGGGCTCCCCCCGCTCCCCCAATTTCCCGAAAACTTGTCTAAAATTTGGCCTC
>JANLQT010000264.1:0-2299 GCA_031368035.1 Rhodobacterales bacterium
CCCCCGCAGGATGGGTGATGAGCCCAGCTCCCCCCCTCACGCCCCCAGCGACCGCAACACCAGATCCAGCGCAAACGGAAACTCCTGCATCCCGTCATAACGCCGCGCCGCCACCAGATCGGCCAGCCCGCGCAGATTGGGGAACACCGCCACCGGGATCAGATGCGCATGCAGCGCCGCCTGCTCGGCATAGTGCTCCGGCTGCAACGGAAAGTTCAGCTTCACCAGCGTGAACCCGTGCAGCATACTGTCCAAGGCGTTCCACACATGATCCGCCTCGGTCAGCGAAAACCCCGCCCCGGTCAGGGTCGCCAGGATCGACTCGATTCGCGCCAGCATCGCCGGCCCCATGTTGGGCCGTGAGACAAACAGCATGGACGCCCAAGGGTGCCGCATCAGCGCCGCCTGTTCCGCCAGGTAATGCGCCCGCAGCGCCCCCCGCCAATCAAGCCCCGGCCGGCTGGGCGGAATCTCGGCCAGCACCGCCTCGACCATCTGGTCCAGCAATGCCTCTTTACTGCCTATGTGGTTGTAAAGTGAGGCCGCTTCCACCCCCAGCCCCGCCGCCAGCCGCCGCATCGACAGCGCGGCAATCCCCTCGCGGTCAGCCACCAGAACGGCCTCGGCGACGATCTTCTCCAGTGTCAGATTGCGCTTCTTTTCCATGCCTCTTGCAATACTAACAGCGTTAGCTTATGTCCAGCCCAACCTTAACTAACAGCGTTAGCAAAACCATGAAAACCGTCTGCATCATCGGCATCTCCGGCAAACTCGGCCAGTACATGACCCAAGCCTGCCTTGACCGCGGCTACTCGGTCCACGGCGTCTGCCGCCCCGAAAGCACCGCCAAACTGGACCGCTTCAAGGGGCGGATCACCCTCTTTCCCGGTCGCTGTGACGACCGCGCCGTGGTGGCGCAGGCGCTGAAGGGTTGCGACGGCGTCCTTACCGTTCTGATCCCCTACGGCATGACGGATTACTCCACCAAAACCGCCCTCGCCGTCCTGGACCAAGCCAACCCCGGCGCGCGCCTGGTGTTCTCCTCGGGCTGGCACATCACCCTCGATGGCCAGGACCGCTTCTCGCTGAAACTCAAGTTCATCGTCGCGGCCTTCGGCACCATCGGGCGCCTGTTCCGCATCGCCGACATCGACGACCAGGTCCGCGCCTGCGACCGCATTTTCGCCTCGAACACCGACTGGACCCTCGTGCGCGGCTCGGATCTCGAAGAAGGCCCCTCCCAGGGCCTGCCGGTCTGGGCCGACCATGTCCACGATCCCAAACTCGCGAAGAACCGCACCCGCCGCATCGACTTCGCCGGCTTCATGGTCCACGCCCTGACCGCGCCCGACCTCCTCCGACGCGCCCCGGCGATCTCCGCCGCCTGACCCTTCGCGCGCTGCCCGCTTCTCGGGCAGCGTCCCCCTTGCTTGCCGCAATCCACGGCATGAGCACTTTCGCCCTGCCCGCACAACCTCTGGGCCTTTTCCCCCTCCCCTTGCAGCCCCAAGCCCCCTATAGAAGATAAAAAGGGGACCCGAATGGTCGAGCGGAAGGAAAGCGACAGCCGCAAGCTGCTTCGGCGGCTCCGCGACGTGCTGGCGATCCCGGCGCGCGGGCAAGACCGCCTGGACCGCATCACGGGCCTCATCGCCGAGAACATGCAGACCGAGGTCTGCTCGATCTACCTGTTCCGCGACCCCGAAACGCTGGAGCTTTGTGCGACGCCAGGCCTGAAGAAAGCCGCCGTCCACAAGACCCGCATGAAACTGGGCGAGGGGCTGGTGGGCCGCGTCGCCCGCACCGGCAACCCGGTCAACACCGCCAATGCGCCCGCCGAAAAGGGCTTCCGCTTCATGCCGGAAACCGGCGAGGAACTTTATTCCTCGTTCCTCGGCGTGCCGATCCAGCGCGTCGGTGAAAAGCTGGGCGTGTTGGTGCTGCAATCCAAGACCGCCCGCAGCTTCGATGAAGACGAGGTGGACGCCATCGAAGTCGTCGCCATGGTGCTGGCCGAGATGACCGAACTGGGCGCCTTTTCCGGCGCCGGCGGCGCGACCGGCGCGCTGCACAAACACGCCCTGCTGTTTCGCGGCGCCTCGGGGCAAGAGGGCGCGTCCGAAGGCCATGTCTGGTTGCACGAACCCCGCGTCGTCGTCACCAACCCGGTCGCCGACGACCCCCTGACCGAGATCGACCGCATCCGCGCCGCCGTGGGCGAACTTCGCGTCTCCATCGACGATCTGATGGAGGCGGAAAGCCTCGACAAGGAACAAAAGGCCGTCCTTGAAGCCTACCG
>JANLQT010000035.1:0-2343 GCA_031368035.1 Rhodobacterales bacterium
CTTTTTCGACCGCGACCTGAACAACTTCCGACTTCTGTTCGACCTCAGGGCAGTCAGTGTCGGTGTGATCATAACGCGGGCGGATTCACTTCAAGACATCTTTAACGATCTTGGGCGAGGGTCATCCTATGGGAACTCAACGACGCACATGTCAAAGCTTCTGCCAAGGATCGAAGGTGGAAGTGGGGCGGGCTGCCCGCTCTTGGTTTTCGGCATAACAAAATCCCTATTCGAGGACGATCTAGCATGACTACCGCGGCAGATGACCTACTCCTCAAAGCGGGAAAAACGAAGTTCAAGACGGTGCTTGCGGATCCGCCGTGGCAGTTCCAAAACCGCACCGGCAAGATGGCGCCTGAACATCGCCGCCTGTCACGCTATTCGACCATGAACCTGCGCGACATCTGCGACTTGCCGGTAGAAGCAGTCGTTGCAGATACCGCGCATCTCTATCTTTGGGTTCCGAACGCTCTGCTTCCAGATGGGCTGCGTGTCATGGAAAACTGGGGCTTCAGCTACAAAAGCAACATCATCTGGTACAAGATCCGCAAGGACGGCGGCCCGGATCGTCGCGGTGTCGGCTTCTATTTCCGCAACGTGACCGAAGTGCTTTTGTTCGGCGTTCGCGGGAAGAACGCCCGGACTCTGAACCTTGGACGCACTCAAGAAAACATTATTTCCTCCCAGAAACGCGAACACAGCCGCAAGCCGGACGAGCAGTATGCGCTGATCGAAGGATGCAGTCCCGGTCCGCGACTCGAATTGTTTGCACGTGGCCCCAGAGTGGGCTGGACGGTCTGGGGCAATCAGGCCGAAGAATATACGCCGACATGGGACACTTATGCCAACCACTCGCAGGCAAACGTTGTGCCACTCAAACGCGTGACAACCTGATCAAGTCGAATGACAAAGGCGATCCGCCGCATTCTGGGGCGGCGGGTCCAGATAGATCAGATCGACGCAGCCCTCCTTGATGCTTTCGCGCAGCACCCGCAGATTGTCGCCGTAATACAGATGGTTCATTAGACCCCCGTAGGGTGCGTGCTTGCACGCACCGTCTGACCGCACCGTCGCCCCACGCGGTGCGTGAGATCACGCACCCTACCCAACACGCATTGGTGAATTTCAGGTTAACCACAGCCGAGTCCCCCCGTCCATCGCCCGTGTTACCTCGCCAAATCATGGTTAACCGAATCCTAACGAAAATCACGAAATCCAACCATTCCAACCGCTTACCCAATGTTGCACGCGTGCAACCTCCCCCGTTTCTCCCCCTTTGCCCCCGCCCGCCGTTTCCTCTATACCGCCCCCCATGTCCCAGAACCCGCCCAACCTCCGCCCCGACCTTGCCCGCTCCCTCATCCCCGACACGCGGCGGCAGGGTCAGCCGACCATCGGCATGGTCTCGCTCGGCTGCCCCAAGGCGCTGGTGGACAGCGAACGCATCCTGACCCGCCTGCGGGCCGAGGGCTACGCGATCTCGCCCGATTACAACGGCGCCGATGCGGTGATCGTGAACACCTGCGGGTTCCTCGACTCAGCCAAGGCCGAAAGCCTCGACGCCATCGGCGAGGCGCTTGCCCAGAACGGCCGCGTCATCGTCACCGGCTGCCTTGGCGCCGATCCCGCCTATATCACCGGCGCCCACCCCCGCGTCCTCGCCGTCACCGGCCCGCAGCAATACGAGGCGGTTCTCAATGCCGTCCATGCCGCCGTCCCGCCCCGCCCGGACCCGTTCATCGACCTGCTGCCCGCAACCGGGGTGAAGCTGACCCCGCGCCACTACAGCTATCTGAAGATTTCCGAAGGCTGCAACCACGCCTGCAAGTTCTGCATCATCCCCGACATGCGCGGCAAACTCGTCTCCCGCCCGGCCAACGCCATCCTGCGCGAGGCGGAAAAGCTGGTCGAAGCCGGGGTGAAAGAGCTGCTGGTGATCAGCCAGGACACCTCCGCCTACGGGGTGGACCGCAAGCACGACCTGTCGCCCTGGAAAGGCGGCGAGGTGCGCGCCCACCTGACTGACCTCGCGCGAGAGATGGGCAAACTCGGCGCCTGGGTCCGACTGCACTACGTCTATCCCTATCCCCATGTGCGGAACCTGATCCCCCTGATGGCCGAAGGGCTGGTGCTGCCGTATCTCGACATCCCCTTTCAGCACGCCCATCCGGACGTGTTGAAGCGCATGGCCCGCCCCGCCGCCGCCGCGAAAACCCTCGACGAGATCGCCGCCTGGCGCCGCGATTGCCCGGATATCACCCTGCGCTCCACCTTCATCGTCGGCTACCCCGGCGAGACGGAGGCGGAATTCCAGACCCTGCTCGACTGGATGGACGAGGCGCA
>JANLQT010000408.1:0-16155 GCA_031368035.1 Rhodobacterales bacterium
GCATTGGCATCCGCCGACACGGCCTTGGCATGCACCTTGCCGATGCGCCCGGCGCCCAGAAGCCCAAATCTTAGTGTCATCATTCTCCTTGTCCCGGGTCAGGCCCGGATGTGTTCGATCTGAATTCTTGTCCGGCCTGGATCAGGCGTAGGCGCCCTCGGCATTGCCCTTCACACCGGTGATATAGCTGACGATGTCGTTGCCATCGGTCTCGTCCCGTTTCACGGAAGCCACGATCCTGCCCCGGCGGAACACCACGATCCGGTCCACCAGATCGAAGACCTGCCGCAGGTTGTGGGAAACAAGGATCATCGGAATACCGCGTTCCTTCAGGCCGCGGATGATGTTTTCCACCTGCGCGGTTTCCTGCACGCCCAGCGCCGCCGTGGGTTCGTCCATGATCACCAGTTTGGACGCAAACGCCGCCGTCCGCGCGATGGCCACGCATTGCCGCTGGCCGCCCGACATGTTGCGGATCGGGTTGTCCACGTTGGGGATCTTCACCGCCGTGGTCTTCAGCGCCTCCATCGTGCGCTCGCGCATCGTCTTGCGGTCCAGCCACGAGAACGGCCCAAGCCGAAACTTGAACAATTCGCGCCCCAGAAACAGGTTCGAGGGCACGTCCAGATCGTCCGCCAGCGCCAGTGTCTGGAACACCGTTTCGATCCCGGCCTCGCGCGCTTCCAGCGGGCCAGAGTGGTTCACATCCCGGCCGCTAAAGAAGATCTGGCCCGCCGTGC
Organism: Rhodobacterales bacterium; assembly: GCA_031368035.1. GTDB lineage: Bacteria > Pseudomonadota > Alphaproteobacteria > Rhodobacterales > Rhodobacteraceae > Stagnihabitans. The sequence goes on from JANLQT010000408.1 coordinate 741, forward strand.
GCTGTTCCACCCCGGTGATCTGGCGCACAAAGGTCGATTTTCCCGCGCCGTTGTCGCCGACGACCGCCACATGCTCGCCCGGATACAAGGTGAAATTGGCATCCTCCAGCGCCTGCACGCCGCCATAATGCTTGGTCAGGCCCCGCGTTTCAAGGATGGGCGTTTCAAGGACGGGCGTTTCAAGGATGGGGGTTTCCCGAATGACATTGCTCATGGCTTACCCCCGGCTCCGCTTTTTCTGGCGCATCTGGTCCAGAACGACCGCGCCGACGATGATCGCGCCTTTCACCATCTCCTGGTAGTAGGCATCCAGCTGGATCGAGGTGAAGCCCGAGATGATGACCGAAAAGATCAGCGCGCCCAGCACCGTGCCCAGGATCGACCCGCGCCCACCCGACAGGCTGACCCCGCCGATCACCGCCATGGCGATGGCGTCCAGTTCATACTGCATTCCCATGCCAGCCTGCGCCGTCAAGGTCTTGGAACTGAGCAGAACCGCTGCAACCGCTGCAAGAACCCCGGCAATCGAATAGACCAGGATCTTGTGGCGGTCGACGTTGATACCAGACATCCGCGCCGCCGCCTCGTTGGACCCGATGGCATAGCTGCGCTTGCCATACAGCGTATAGATCATCACGACATGGGCCAACACCGCGAGCATTGCGAAGACCAGCGCCGGGTTCTGCCCTTCCCAGTGCAGCAGGCCAAAGGTCAGCGTCCCCAGCAGATCGCCGTTGGCCAGTTTGGCAAAGCTGTCGGTCGGGAATGAAATCGGATCGCCGTTGGTGTACCAGCGCGACGCGCCCCGGGCGGACACCATCATGCCCAAAGTGGCGATGAAGGGCGGAATCTTGGTCTTGGCGATCAGCGTACCGTTGATGAAACCGGCCAGAAGCCCGACGCAAAGGCCCACGACGATTGGCACGATCACCGGCATGTCATACAGGCCGGGATGCAGCACAGGGTCCCAATGGCCCTTCGGATTGGCCTTGCCGTTGACGATGGCGGTCTGGGCAAAGCTCATCGTGACCATCGCGGTCAGCCCTACGACAGAGCCTGACGACAAATCGATTCCGCCGATGATGATCACCTGCGTGACCCCCAGCGCGATGATCCCGGTAACCGCGACCTGCAACAGGATGATGTCGATGCGCGCCTGATTGAACAGCGACGGCACATTGGCGCGCATGTTGAACAGGAATGACCCGCCGTTCATGCGGTTCAGCACTTCAAAGACGATGACCATCACCACAAGCGCGATGAAGACGTTCCACTCGGGCGCCCGCGCCCGTTTGGTCGGGTCATATTTCAGGCCGCCTACGCCTTGGACTGGCTGCGCCATGGGTTGCTCTCCCCGGATTCCCCGGCTGTCAGGATGTGCCCGTTTTAGGTCTCGGGCAAGGAAAAGGGGGCGGTATCGCTCCGCCCCCCGGAAATAAGCCTGACGGCTCAGTTCTTCTTGAGGTAGTTCGCGATGTTGTCCGGGGTCACCAGTTCGAACGGCACCCAGACCTTCTGCTCGACTGCTTCGCCCTTGGCCAGCTTGGTCGCCGCATCCAGCGCGCCCGAGCCTTGGGCCGCGGCGTTCTGGAACACGGTCACGTCCAGATCGCCCGCCTGCATCGCAGCCAGAGCGTCCTGGGTCGCGTCAACGCCGCCGACCTGAACCGACTTCATGTCGATGCCTGCCGCCTTCATCGCCTGGATGGCGCCGATCGCCATTTCGTCGTTGTTGGCGATGACGCCGTCAAACGCCTTGCCGGCCGACAGCCAGTTGGTCATCAGGGTTTGCGCCTGATCACGCGACCAGTTGGCGGTCTGCTCGTCGATGATGTTGACCTTCACGCCGCAATCGGCGCCGCCGATCACATCATGGATGTCGGCGGTGCGCTGCACGGCGGCCTGGTTGGACAGCTCGCCCTGCATGACATAGACGTTCACTTCCGCCTTGCCTTCGGCCTTCCAGTTCGCGCACAGCTGCTTGGTTTCCAGCGTGCCCGAGTCCACTTCGTTGGACGCCACGAACGCCTGATTGTCCGGCAGCGTGTCGATGTTGATCGGCTGACGGTTCACATAGACCAGCGGCACGCCGGCCTTGGCGGCAGCGTCGGTCATCGCTTGCGTGGCCGAAGTATCGACCGGGTTGACGATGATCGCCGTCATCCCCGAAGCGATGAAGTTGTTGATCTGGTCCAATTGCTTGGCCACATCGTTCTTGGCGTCTTCGATCTGGACTTTCAGGCCAGCCGCGTCCGCCTGGGTCTGGATGCCGTTGCGCAGCACGGTCAGGAAGTTGTCGTCAAACGCCGCCATCGACACGCCGATCCCGTCGGCCATCGCGGTGGTGCCCATCAGTGCCAGCACGCCGGCATAGAGATAGTTCTTCATGTTTTCCTCCACTAACGGGGTCCGGCCGCCCCTCTCCCTGCCGGACCGCCCCTTGTTTTCGGGGCGGTGTTCTCTCGCGTCAGGCCGTAACGCCGTTGCGAATGAATTCCATTGACGCACGCAAGTCCGGGCCTGCGTCCGTCAGCGCGTGAACGCTGGGCGCGAAGGGCTCGTAACTGACCGGACCGGTGTAGCCTGCGGCGCGCAAGGCACGGATTTGCGCGACGTTGCCCAGCACGTCATCCCCGTCCACAAGCACCCGGTGCGGATCGCGCATGTCATCCAGATAGATAGCATCTTTCACGCCCGAGACGTGCACGATTCCCGTCAGATCGGGATAGATCGGGCCAAAGCCCGCCAGCGCGTGGTGGAACGTGTCATGCACGATGAAACAGGTGCCCTTGCCGCCGACTGCGTCGATCACCTCGGCCAGCACGTCCTTGTAGCGCAGCGAGCAGACAGCAAACCCCAAGGGTTCCACCATCGCCTTCAACCCATGCGCCTTCAGCATCGGCAGCAGTTCGCGCAGCGCGAGTTCGGTTACCTTGAAGCTGTCCTTGCGGTCCGTCGCCACACCGTCGTTGCGCGGGATCAGGCTGACCGCCTCGGCCCCTGCGGCCACGGCAATCCGCATCAGCGCCTCGGCCTCGGCCCGCTTGGCGTCCGACCAGTCGTTGAACATCTTCACTTCGGCCAAAGCCAGAAACCGCCGGCCCCGCTTGGCGACAGCAGCTTTGACCACGGCAGGATCAGCGCCGCCAAACAGCGGCGATTTCAGATCATTGCGAAACTCCACGCCCATGCAGCCAAGCCCCTTGGCAAGGTCCAGGAACGGCTCCCAGCCGAGGGTGGGGGCAGTCATGTGATTGAGGGCAAACGGCAGCATTTTCAGGCACTCTCCACCGATCCATCCGGACTTCAGGATAGAATTTATATTCCATTATGGATCGGTTCATAGCCTCAAATTCCAAATTCGTAAAACGTTTGTTCCACGAAACCGCGCGGTTCTGACGAAAACCCATCATTTCGACGGCGTACCGGCGCAGGGCTGCGGACCCTAGATCGACTCGCCCACATGCAGGTCGGGCGGCAGGAAAACCTGAGTCGCCTCCGCTGCAACCGGCCCCCGTGCGGCGCGTTCCATTGTGGCAAACAACGCCCGGCACAGCTTTTCCAGCGGCGTATCAAGTGCCATCGTCACCACGCCTTCGCCCAGCGCCGCCCGCACATCCGGCGTCATCACCGGCACGATCAGCGCCACCCCCGGCTTGCGCATTTCGCGCAGCGCGGCAATCGCACCCTCCATCCCGCCGCCCGCCACATAGACCCCGCGCAGATCCCCATGCCGGGTCAGCAGCGCCAGCGTCGCTTCATAGGTCAGTGCCCGGGTTTCCAGGTTCACCATCGCCTCCAGCGCGGTCAGATGCGGCGCATGTTCGCGCAAATAGGCCCGGAACCCGGTTTCCCGCAACTCATGCCCGTGCCAGCGATGCCCGCCCACAAAGATCGCGACTTTCCCCGGCCCCTGCGCGACCAGGCTCATCATCCAAGCCGCCGTGCGCCCGTGTTTCAGGTTATCAAGCCCCAGATAGCCCGACCGCGCCTCCATCGCGAAATCCGACAGCAGCGAGAACACCGGCAGACCCTGCGCGCGCAGATGCTCCACCGCCGAGGTGACTTCCGGATGGTTGACCGCCGTCGCCGCCAGTACGTCGCACCGCCCGGCCATCGACCGCAGCAGGCCCGCCATTTCGCTGGGCGACTGGCTGGAGGAAAACTCCAGCACAAGCTTCGGCCGCACCCCGCGCACATCGGCCAAGGCGCGGTGCAATTCTTCGGCGAAGGCTTTGTAAAAGTCCTGACCCTGTTTGTGCAGCGCCACGCCAAACCGCACCTCGGGCAGGTTGCTCGGGGCGGCCTCCAGCCGCTGGCTGCCCGGATGGCCGATGCGCCGCGCCGCTTCGGCGATGCGGGCAAGGGTCTCGGCCTTCACCGCCTCGCGTCCATTCAGCGCCCGGTCCACCGTTGCCAGCGACACCCCTGCCGCCTCGGCCAGTTCCACCAATCCCGGTCTGCGTGCCATGATGCTTTATCGTCACCCCCATAAGCCTCATGACGATAAATGACGAAAGTCCGAAACGCAATTGTTGCCAGCGCCGCCGTCGGCTCGCTATGCCTCACCTGACAAAGCCATTCGGGGGAGACGCCATGACCAAGCGCGATTACAGCCTTCTGGGTGCGGACGGCCGCCACGCGGTCGAGGTCGGCCTTGCGGCAGCACAGTGGTATCACACCGATGTGCCGCGCAAGGTGATGAAGGACCTGATGCAACGGACCGACCAGCCGGCCATCCGAGACACGGTTCTGCTGTATGGGCTGATGATCCTGTTTGCCGGCATCGGCATCGCCTTGTGGCCAAGCTGGTGGAGCGCGCCGTTCTGGCTGGCCTACGGTGTCCTGTACGGCTCCGCCTCGGACAGTCGCTGGCACGAAGCCGGGCATGGCACAGCGTTCAAGACGCCCTGGATGAATAACGTGGTGTTCGAAGTCGCCTCGTTCATGATCATGCGCAATTCCGTCACCTGGCGGTGGAGCCATGCGCGCCACCACACCAACACCTATATCGTCGGGCTGGACCCGGAAATCGCGGTGATGCGCCCGACGGTGATGCTGAAGGTGATCTTGGCCTTTGTCGGCCTTTTGGATGTCTGGGCCTATTTCAAGCGCACGGTCTACAACGCCTTCATTGGCGTGCATCCGGAAGAGAAGATGTTCGTGCCGCAGGCCGAATGGCCCAAAGTGGTGCGCGTGGCGCGAATTTCCTTGGGCATCTATGCCGCGACTGTGCTGCTGGCGCTTTGGATGCAGTCCATCCTGCCGCTGATGGTGATCGGCTTGCCGCGCATCTATGGCTGCTGGCACATGGTGATGACCGGGCTGATGCAGCACGGGGGCCTCGCCGACAATGTCATCGACCACCGGCTGAACTCGCGGACGGTCTATCTGAACCCCATCTCGCGCTTCATCTACTGGAACATGAACTACCATGTCGAACATCACATGTTCCCGATGGTGCCCTATCATGCCCTGCCGAAGCTGCATGAGGTGATCAAGGCCGACCTGCCCGCGCCAGCACGCTCGATCTTGGCGGCCTACAAGGAAGCCTGGCCCGCATGGGTCCGCCAGATGAAATATGAAGACTACTTCCTCAAGCGCGCCCTGCCCCCAACCGCCCGGCCCTACCGCGAGGATTTCCACGCCTTCGTTCCCGGCGCCAGCGCCGCTGCCGAATAACCCCCCCAGCCTGACGGGACCCCTGCCCATGCCGCAATGGATCAACGCCTGCGCCACCGATGATATCGAAACCGAAGACCTGATCCGGTTCGACCATGCCGGAGCGACCTTCGCCATCTACCGCTCGCCGGAGGACGATTTCTTCTGTACGGCCGGCCGCTGCACGCATGAAGATGTGCATCTCTGCGATGGGCTGGTGATGGATCATGTGATCGAATGCCCCAAGCACAACGGCCAGTTCGACTATCGCACCGGCGAGGCCAAACGCCTGCCCGCCTGCGTCGATCTGAAAACCTATCCCGTGAAGGTTGAAGGCAACCGCGTTTATATCGAGGTCTGACATGCCCACCCCCAGTCCCACCGCTCGCCCTGCCCGCCCGCCGACCGTTGCCGACCTTTTGGGAAACCGGGGCAAGCACCAATACGCCATGCTTCGCGTCGAAACACTGGACGAAGCCGCCGCCGCCCAGGCCGCCGGGGTGGAGTTGTTCTCGATCCCGCCCGCCATGATCCACGACCCGCGCTTTCGGCAGGTGGCGCCCAGCGCCTTCGCCTGCCCGGGTGAGAATTTCTTTGAAATCGGCGACACCTCGGCCTTCATGAAATGGGCCCTGCCGCTGTACAAGGCCGGCGCCGATGCAGTCTATTGCTCCGGCTCTCTGAACACGATCCGCGAGCTGGCGGACCATGCCATCCCGGTCTGCGGCCATGTCGGCCTTGTGCCGTCCAAAGCCACCTGGACCGGCGGGTTCAAGGCGGTGGGCAAGACGCTCGACAGCGCCAAACGGGTGTGGGAACAGTGCCTCGCCCATGAAGAGGCGGGCGCTTTCGCAGTAGAAATCGAAGTGGTGCCGCATTCGATCACCGCGGCGATCGCGGAAAAGACCAGCCTGTTCCTGATCTCGATGGGCGGCGGCGCAGCGGCTCATGCGCAATATCTGTTCACCACCGATGTGCTGGGCGAGGGGCGCGGCCATACCCCGCGCCACGCAAAGGTCTATGCCGACTTCGCCGCCGAATATGCCCGGCTGCAGGAAAAGCGCATCGCCGCGATGACCCAGTTTGCGACCGATGTGCATACTGGCACCTACCCCGCCCCGCAGTATCTTGTGGACTGCCAGTCCGATGTGGTCGCAAGCTTTCGCGACTGGCTGTCGTCGAACGCCTGACGCTGTTCCTGTATCGCGTCCCGCCAGCGCGTGTGATCAAAAACCATCAGGGGAAAGCCTCGCGCAGGGTCCTTGCCGGGCCTATCCTGCGGTCAGTGGCATGGAGATTTGCATGAAGTTTCGGGATTTTGGCCGCACCGGCTGGCGGGTCAGCGAGATCGCCTTCGGTGCCTGGCAGCTCGGGGGCGACTGGGGCCCGGTGGATGACGAAGCCGGCATCCGCACGCTGCATCACGCCTTTGACCGCGGCGTCAACTTCGTCGACACGGCCTATATCTACGGCAACGGTCACTCCGAAGAGGTGATCGGGCGCGCCTTGAAACAGTGGTCAGGCCACAAGATCTATGTGGCGACCAAGGCGCAGCCGGTGGAATGGCCCGCGCCAGATGACGAAACCCCGCAGATGCGGGGCCGCTATCCGGCCTGGTACCTGCGCAAGATGGTCGATAACGCCCTGAAACGTCTCCAGATCGACCGGATCGACCTGTTCCAGCTTCACTCGTGGATGACCTCGGGCCTGTATGAACTGGACTGGCTTGAGACGCTGAATGCCCTCCGGATCGAGGGCAAGATCGACCAGATCGGCGTGTCGATCCGCGATTATCGCCCACAAGACGGCGTGGACCTGGCGCGGCTGGGTCTGGTGGCCAGCCAGCAAGTCGTGCTGAACCTGTTTGACCAGCGTCCCGCTGGCGATCTGTTCAAGGCCGGCGCGGGATCGCAGGGCTTCATCGCCCGGGTGCCGCTGGATTCGGGCTCGTTGGTCGGGAACTGGGACGAGGGCAGCTATGACCGCTTTCCGGCAGGATCTGTCCCTGCCCAATTGTTCCGGGGCGAGCGGTTTGCCGAGACGCTTGCGCGGACCGTCGCCCTTAAAGCTTTGTGCGCGCCCTACTATCCCACGCTGGCCGAAGCGGCGATGCGCTATGTCCTGTCCTGCCCGGAACTGTCTTGTGTCATTCCCGGCATGGCCAATCCGGACCAGGTCGATATGAATGTCATCTACAGCGACGGCGAGCCGTTTCCCGATGACCTGAAGGCCGCGCTTGCCCCACACAACTGGCCGCGCAACTATTACCAATAGGGTGCCGATGACACGCCAACTGGAACTACTGCGTCCGGGGCAGATCGAAGCCGAAATGGCGCGCTGCCCGCGCCTCTGGCTGCCTCTGGGCACCATCGAATACCACGGCCACCATTTGCCAGTGGGCCTGGACGGGCTACAGGCGCATGGCCTGTGCCTGGATGCCGCCGAGATCGCTGGCGGTCTGGTCTATCCGCAGCTGTGGTGGGGCACTGGCGGCGGGCATGGCGCCTATCCTTGGACGGTGATGATGCCGGGCGCGGCCGAGATCGAAGCCATCCTGACCTTGACCTTGTCGCGGCTGCAATCGCTTGGGGTGCGGCAGGCGGTGCTGTTCACCGGGCATTTTGCCGATGAACAGCTGGCGATGATCGCCCGCATCGCAGAGGGCTGGAACGCCGCGGGCGGCCCGCTTCGCGCCAAGTCGCTTGGCGTCAACGGCAACCCCGGCGCCCCGTTCCCGCCAGACCATGCCGGCTTGTTTGAAACCACGCTGCTGGCCAGCTTTCACCCCGATCTTGTCGATATCTCGCTGCTGCCGCCGCCCAATCCTGCCGAGTCGGGCGAAGACCCTTACGGCCCGCAGCGCCACGACCCCGGCCACAGCCTGCACGGCATCTTCGGTCAGGGTCCGCGCGCCTTTACCCCGGATCAGGCGCCCAATCTGCGCCGCGTCATGGCCGAATGGCTGGCCACCAGCGCCGGGCCGATCTGATCACTCCGGCATGGTTTCCGGCAGATTCTCGGGCCCGTACAGCACGATGGGCACGGTCGAGGCATAGGGCGGCACCACATGCGTCGCTCCGGCAAAGCCGAAGTGGTTAAGCAGCACGTCCAGCGCGAATTGCGCCTGAAGTTCCGGGTTCTGGTCGATGGTCAGGGTCATCAATCCCTCGCGCAGGATGCCCCAGGTGAACTGGGTCAACTCGTGCCCGACAAACACCGGGCGTTGGCGCAGAACGCCAGCGCGGATCGCGGCCGCCACCCCGCGGTTGCCGGCCCCCACGTTATAAACCGCCACCACATCGGGATAGTCCCGAAACGCCTCTTTCAGCCGCGCCTCGGACCGAATCGCATCATCGCCGCCTTCAACGATCTGCGCGACCTCCGACCGGCTCCCGTTCGCTCGCAGGAAGTCCTTCAGCCCGTGCACCCGTTGGGCATGCGACTGAAACCCCAGGTGGTTGCACAGCACGATGATCTCGCCCGGGGGCGCCATCCGGGTCAGAAAATAGCCCGCCGACCGGCCGGCCTTGTAATGATCCGTCCCGGCATAGGCGAGCCGCTTTGACCCCGGCAGGTCCGAAATCATCGTGACCACCGGCTTGCCCGCCGCCCCCATCTCTGCAATCGCCTCATGGATCAGCGGGTGGTCCTGTGCATAAACGATGGCGGCATCGCAGGCGTTGCGCAGCAGCGCCCTGGCGATCGTTGCAGGCGCCTCGTCATCCAGCACGGTGCGGTGAATCACCACCGCCCCGGCCATGCGCTGCCCCATCCGGCGAAACTCGATCCCCATGCGGTGAATAAGCGGCAGTTCCGGCCGGGCGAGAATCACGTTGATTCGCACCATCCCGTGATGGCTTTGCGGCAGGATGCGCCGTAGGCCCAGATCGCGCGCGGCGGCCAGAACCTTGCGGGTGATATCGTCACTGACCTGCCCGCGCTCGTTCAGCACGCGGTCCACGGTCGCGCTGCCAACCCCGGCGCGGAGGGCCACGTCCTGAAGGGTGACGCGTTTGGTCATGGCTATTTCTTTCTTGTTTTCAACACGCTGGCGAAACCTCAACCATTTAACGCGCCGCCCTGATGGAATCCCATCAAGAAACCCCTGCGACACCTTGTCAAGTCCGACTAGAACCAAGCCGCAACGGAGGATGATCCAAACCGCGCAGACCAGACGGCGAGCGAGCCAGCAGAGCTTGCAAGGCCCCGGTCCGCATGGCGCGGAAAAACCAGCAGACACCCAGCGCGCAAGCGTCAGCGACGACAGGCCGACAGGTCCTGCCGACCGGGGACCCTTGACTCGCATTGGACAGGACGCAAGCGATGGACGATCTGAAATTCGGCACACGGAACAAGCGGGGCGACTACACGCCATCCCAACCGCTTGAGGTGGCGCCGATTGTCGTCTGGCCCCCCCGCCCACTGAAGTTTCTGGCCTGGCTCCCGGGGTATTTCCTGCCGTGGAACGCCCTGTTCCTGGCCATCGCTTTGGGTCTGTGGCTGTTCCTGACGCCCTCGAAATCAACGCTGCAAGCGCTGGACTGGCACTGGATCGCCTTTCTGTTGCTGCGCAACTCCGCGATCGTTTTGGCGATCTATGGTCTGCTGGAGCTGAGGCTCTACATCCGCCGCGCCCAGGGCAACCGCTTCAAATTCAACGCGCTGTTCCCGGCGGACAAGAAATCCGACGTGTTCCTGTTCAAAAGCCAGAACGTTGACAACATCATCCGCAGCTTTGGCACGGGCGTTCCGATTTGGACGGCTTACGAAGTGCTGATGCTGCATCTGTGGTCAATCGGCTGGGGCCCCTGGGCGACTTTCGCCGAACACCCTTGGGCGCTGATCGCCCTTGGCCTCTTGCTGCCGCTGTTCCACGAGGCGCATTTCTTCTGCATCCACCGGCTGATCCACACGCCGTTCCTGTACAAATGGGTCCACTCGGTCCACCATAATTCGATCAACCCCAGCCCCTGGTCCTCGCTGTCGATGCACCCGGTCGAGCATCTGCTTTACTGGTCCGACATCCTGATCCATCTGGTAGTGCCCTCGCATCCGCTGCTGGTACTTTATCACCTGCAAATCACCGGCACCGGCGCCGTGGTCGGGCATGTCGGCTTCGACAAGATCGAAACCGGAGGCGAGGCGGGCTTCGGCACCCACGCCTTCTCGCACTATCTGCACCACAAGTATTTCGAGGTGAACTACTCGGACGGCATGGTCCCGTTCGATCTGTGGTTCGGCACCTGGCATGACGGCACCAAGGACGGCGACGCCCGCATGAACGCGCGGTTCGAGGCCAAGAAGGCGCGGCTGAATGCCGGAAAATAGACGTCGTCCCCCTCAGGGGGAAAGCCTGCTGGAGCTAATGGCCAGCACAGAATTCAAAGCAGCTTTGAATCCGCCAATGGGCGGCAAAAGGGGAGGAGACCCGAAATGAAGTCCAGGAATATGGTGAAAGCCGCCCTGCTCGCGTCCGTCTTGGCGTTCGGCGCCGGGGCGGTTCTGGCCGAGGGCGCGATGATCGCGGTGGTCGGCGGCAAGTCCGACGATCCGTTCTTTGCCAAGGTGAAGAAGGGCATCGACGACGCCACGCTGGTCGTGCAGGCCCATGGCGGCACGGTCAACTATCTGATGTTGCAGAACTATGACAACATCGGCGGCGATGCGGCGAATCTTGTGCGCACCGCGATCTCGCAGCACGCCACCGTCATTGCCGTGCCCGACTGGGTTCCGGATTCGCAAGACGAGGCGATCAAGGCCGCGCAAGCCGCTGGCATCCCGGTGATCCTGTACAACGCGGGCGGCGGCGACAAGGCCAAGGAACTGGGCGCGCTGAACTACATCGGCAACGAGGAATACACCGCCGGTCTGGCCGCAGGCGCCTATTTCGCCAGCCACGGCATGAAGAACGTGATCTGCGTGAACACGGTTCCGGGCGCGCAGAACCTCGAAGACCGCTGCAATGGCGTAGCGGACGGCGAGAAGGCCGGAGGCGGCGTGTCCAACCAGTTGCCGCTGCCGGCATCGGCGTTCGGCGATCCGACAGCCGTGGCCGAAGCGATCAAGGCGACCCTGCTGAAGGATCCCACGATCAACGGCCTTGCCACCATTTCGGCGGGCGATGCCAACTCGGCCGCCATCGGGATTGAACAAGCCGGCCTGACCGGCAAGGTCGCCCTCGCCTCGTTCGACATGGACGGCACGGGACTGGAGCGGATCAAGGCGGGAACGCAACTGTTCGCGGTGGACCAGCAGCCCTGGCTGCAAGGTTTCCTTGCGGTGACCCTGGCCGATGCTTACGTCAACTACGGTCTGGCACTCGCCACGGCACCCATCCTGACCGGTCCGGGCATCGTGGACAGCGCCAACATCGACGCCACGATTGCAGGTGCCGGGGCAGGCTACCGCTAAGCCTGCGCCGCCGTTGTCCGGCCCGATCTGCTCCCGTTCGGGCCGGACACATCCTCGCCTTTCGCACTTGGCGAAGGCACGCTCCTGTCCTCAGATCCGGGAACCCTTGGCCATGTCCGATCAAACCTCAAACCTGTCGCTTGGCAGCCTTCTGCGAAGGCCAGAGACTGGCTCCCTGCTTGGTCTGGTCGTGGTATTCACCTTCTTCACCATCTTCGGCGGCACCAATTTCGCGTCGCTGACCGGGGCGGCAAGCTGGCTGAACGTTGCGGCCTCCCTTGGCATCATCGCCATTCCGATCGGCCTGCTGATGATCGCCGGGGAACTGGATATCTCCATCGGGTCGATGATCCCGGCTGGGTCAATGACCTGCGCCATCATCTCGGGCCACTTCCATCTGCCGATCGCACTGGGGATCGGCGCGGCACTGGCGCTTGGCGCGGTGGTCGGCCTTATCAACGGCCTGCTTGTCGTGCGCACCGCGGTGCCGTCCTTCATCGTCACGCTTGGCACGCTGTTCGCCGTGGCGGGACTGACCCTGGGCCTGTCGGTGCTGGTGACCGGCACCACCAGCGTGCCGATCAAGGCCGGCCCCGAGGCGAAGTTCCTGATAGGCCATTTCATCGGCGGCATCTATCAGGTCACGATCTTCTGGTGGATCGCGGCAGCCTTGTTCTGGGGCTTCGTGCTGCATTACTCGCCCTATGGCAACTGGATCCTGGCGATGGGCGGCGACAAGGTCAGCGCCCGCAACGCCGGCATCCCGACCGAACGGGTGACGATCCTGCTGTTCATGTGCTCCAGCATGAGCGCGGCTTTCGTCGGCCTCAGCCAGGCGATCCTGTACAATTCCGCGCAAGTGTCTGCGGGCCAGTCCTATATCTTCAACGCCATCATCTCGGTGGTGGTGGGCGGCGTCCTTCTGACCGGCGGCTATGGCTCGGTCGTGGGGATCGTGCTGGGCACGCTGACCTTCGCCATCGTCAATCAGGGCATCTATTACACCGGTTTTGACGCCAACTGGGCCAGCCTGATCATTGGCGTGTTGTTGCTGGTGGCAGTCCTGATGAACAACACCTTCCGCAAGATGGCGCTGTCCTACACGCCGGGCACCCACCGGACCGGCAGCAGAAAGGCCAACTCATGACCACGCCGCTGTTGAAACTGTCCCATGTCAACAAAAGCTTCGGCCCGATCGACGTTTTGCATGACATCAGCCTTGAGGTGTTCCCCGGCGAGGTCCTGTGCCTGCTGGGCGACAATGGCGCGGGCAAATCCACCTTGATCCGGCTTCTGTCGGGGGTGCACAAACCGACATCGGGCACCATTCAGATGGCGGGCAATGCCGTGGCCTTTGCCAGCCCGCGCGAGGCCAGCAATGCCGGCATCGCCACAGTGCACCAGTTCGGCGGCACCTTCCCGCTGATGAGCATCGGCAGGTCGTTCTTCGTCGGGCAAGAGCCGACCAAAGGCTGGGGCCCGTTCAAGACCCTCGATCGCAAGACCGCCAACGACATTGCCGTCAAAGCCGTGCGCGATCTGGGCATCACCCGGATCACCGACGGCGACCGGCTGGTGGGCGGCCTGTCCGGGGGCGAACGGCAAGCGCTGGCCATCGCGCGGGCGGTGCATTTCGGCGCCTCGGTGCTGATCCTGGACGAGCCGACTGCCGCCCTTGGCGTGAAAGAGGCGGCGCATGTGCTGCGCATCGTGCTGGAAGCGCGCCGCCGCGGCATCGCGGTGATCTTCATAACCCATCAGGTGACCCATGCCCTGACCGTCGGCGACCATTTCGCCGTCCTGATCCGCGGCGCCAAGGCCGCCGACTTCCGCAAGGGCGAAAAGACCCGCGAGGAAATCACCGACCTGATGGCCGGCGGCGAGCAGATGGCCGAACTTGAGGCCGAGATCGAAAGCTTCATGACCGCCCATGACGGCCACCCGCCCGCAAGTCCCTGATGGCCCGGGGGCAAGGCGCATCGCCGCGCTGATCCTGCGTGAGTGGAATTTCCGCCGCTGCCGCGGCGACAAGATCATCGAAACCTGGGTGTTGCAGGACACCCTGGACCTTACGGCCCAACCAGGTATCGCCGTTCCGGCGCGCGGTCGTCGTGGCGCCCCCACGGTTTCCATCCACCAGCCTCATCCCACTCTAGCTGTAACGTCTCAATAGGTTGTTGACGGGCTGAAACTGGAGGTTGTGGTGTTTGCGAAGCAGCACGATCCTCAGGAGACACCTCTTGAACATTCACAAGAATGCCAAGACCACGCCCAAAATGCGAGGCCTGATTGTGGGGCGGAGGCAGGCAGGCGAGACGCCACGCCAAATTGCCTGGGCGCTTGGGGTTTCAGCGGTGACGGTGCGCAAATGGATTGCCCGCCATGCCGCCGAGGGGGAGGCGGGGCTGGACGACCGCTCCAGCCGCCCGCACCAGTTGCAAACCCGCACGACCGATGATCAGCCGATGATCCACGGGCCAAGGTCGGGGCCCTGCGCCGCATCCGCCAGCCGTTCTGGAAGATCGCAGCTGCGATCGGTCTGTCGCGAGCCACCGCCGCCCGGATCGGAAAACCTGCGGTTTGAGCCACTTGTCCGCTTTGGACCCCCAGCCCGAGATCATCCGCTACGAAAAGGATACCCCCGGCGAGATGATCCATATCGACATCAAGAAACTGGGCCGCATCGACGGCATCGGCCAGCGTATGACAGGCGACCGCTCCGGACAAAGCAACGCCCGCTCGCGCAAGGACGGCGGCAAGGGCTGGGAGTATCTGCATCTGGCGGTCGATGACCACTCGCGCCTGGCCTATTCCGAGATATTCCCCGACGAGACCCGCAAGTCCTGTCTGACCTTCTTGTTCAATGCCCTGCGCTTCTTTCGCAGCCACGGCGTCAAGGTCTGGCGGGTGATGACGGACAATGGGGTAAGCTTCCGATCTAATCGCTATGCCAAGGCATTGAGACTGCTGGGGATAAAGCAAAAAACGAACCAGTCCCTGCACTCCCAAGACCAACGGAAAGGCCGAACGCTTCGTCCAGACCTCGCTGCGTGAATGGGCCTATGCAAATCCTTACGAGCGCTCAGACCAGCGCAGGGAAGCCCTCAAACCCTTTCTGCACCACTACAACCACCACCGTCCACACTTCGGGATCAACAGCAAATCCCCCATTTAGAGGATTCCAAGCAACAACCTGTCGAGACATGACACCTAGCCTTGTATTCAAGGACCGGTCGCTGACGAGCTATAGCTGAAAGTTGGTGACGGGGGGATTGGGTGGCATATCAAGGCGTTGTTGACGCGCCGCAGTTCTCGCAGAGAAAAGGATATGCCACATGACGAA
>JANLQT010000417.1:0-4754 GCA_031368035.1 Rhodobacterales bacterium
GAACCCTGACGGAAGCCCTGCCGGGCGTGCGCGCCGTGGTGACAGCGCGTGATTTCCCGGCCATCCACGGCGATGCCGGGATGCGCGATGTGCAGTTGAACTGCATGGCCGACACCCATGCCTGGTATGAAGGCCATGCCGTTGCCGCCGTCGCCGCCACCAGCGATTACATCGCGCGCAAGGCGGTCAAGCTGATCAAGGTCACCTACGAAGTCCTGCCCCATGTCACCGATGTGGACGAAGCCATGGCGCTTGGCGCCCCGGTCGTGCGCGAGGGCCAGTCGATGGAGAATGTGCCCGCCGGCATGTCCGCCAATGTCACCTACACCTCCGAATTCGGCCACGGCGATCTGACCTCTGGTTTTGACAAGGCCGATCTGGTGATCGAGCGGACCTTCAAGACCGCCGCCACCCATCAGGGTTATATCGAACCGCAAGCCTGCCTAGCCTCGATGTCCGCTGACGGCCGGGGCGAATTGTGGACCTGCACCCAAGGCCATTTCTACTTCCGCACCGCCTGCGCCGCGATCCTTGGGATTGAAGCCTCGGCCCTGCGCGTCACCGCGTCCGAAATCGGCGGCGGCTTTGGCGGCAAGACCCAAGTCTGGGCGGAACCGGTGGCTCTGGCTTTGGCCAAGAAGTCCGGCAAGCCGGTCAAGCTGACCATGACAAGGGACGAGGTGTTCCGGGGCACCGGCCCGACCGTCACCACGTCGATCACCTGCAAGATCGGCATGTCAAAGTCCGGCCGCATCACCGCCGGCGAGGCGACTTTGCGCTATTCCGGCGGCGCCTATCACACCGGCACCTGCGACATGGGCGCGATGGCGGGCTTTGCCGCCTATGACCTTGACGCCGTTCGGACCTATGGCTGGAACGTCTTGACCAACCGGCCCAAGGAAATTTCCTACCGCGCGCCGGGCGCACCGCAGGCGATCTATGCGGTGGAGAGCACCATCGACGAATTGTGCCAGAAGCTGAACCTTGACCCGCTGGACGTTCGGATCACCAACGCCGCGCGCAAGGGCACCAAGTCGTCCTACGGCGTGGTGTTCGAAGATATCGGCCTGCTGGAGGCGCTTCAGGCCGCCAAGACCCACCCGCACTGGACTTCTGAGATCCCCGAAGGCGCCTCGCGCGGCATCGGCTGCGGCTTCTGGTTCAACTTTGGCGGCAACACCTGCGTCAGCCTGAACATCGGCACCGATGGCACGGTCAGCGTCAGCGAGGGCAACCCCGATATCGGCGGCTCGCGCGCCTCCATCGCGCTGATGGCGGCAGAAGAACTGGGTGTCCCCTATGAAAAGGTGCGGGTGGTGATCACCGACACCGCCTCCTTGGGGTACAACGACAACACCGATGGCAGCCGTGTGACTTTCGCGGTGGGGCTGGCGACGATCAAGGCCGCCATTGCCGCCAAGGCCAACATGATGGCCCGGGCCGCGCAGGTCTGGGGCATTGATGTGGACGCCGTGGAATGGGTGGACGGCGCGGCTTGCCCCGCAGGCCCGAACGCCGGGAAATTCCCGCCGATGACGATTGCCGAGATTGCGGCGAGTTCCTTCCAGACCGGCGGTCCCATCGCAGGGCACTGTGACTTCCAGGCCGACGGCGCGGGGGTCTCGTTCGGAGTCCACATCGCCGATGTGAAGGTCGATATGGAAACCGGCAAGACCACCCTGCTGCGCTATACCGCCTTCCAGGATGCCGGAAAGGCCGTGCATCCGGACTATGTCGAAGGCCAGATGCAGGGCGGCGCGGTGCAGGGCATCGGCATGGCGCTGAACGAGGAGTATATCTATTCGGGCAACGGCACGATCCTGAACCCCGGCTTCCTTGACTACCGCATCCCGGTCGCCTCTGACCTGCCGATGATCGACACGGTCATTCTGGAGATCCCCAACCCCGGCCACCCCTACGGTGTGCGCGGCGTGGGGGAAACGCCGATCTGCCCGCCGCTTGCCACGATGACCAACGCGCTGAGCCGGGCCATCGGCGCGCGGCTGTATGAGTTGCCGATGTCGCCGCCGCGCGTGCTGAAGGCGATCAAGGGGGCCTGAGATGGTGAAAGTGGCGCTTTGGGGCACATTGCGCCAATACGCCGACGGGCTGGCGGAGGTGGAGGTGGACGCCGCCACCTTCAAAGGGCTGCTCGACGCCCTGTCCGCGCGCTATCCGGGGCTGAAACCCCAGATCGCGCGCGGCGTCTCCTTCGCCATCGACGGGCGCGTCTACCGCGAAGCCTGGTTCACCCCGATCAAACCTGAAAGCAAAGTGGTGCTGATGCCTTACATGGTGGGCGGCTAGACCTTCGTCGCACTGCGGCACTCCGGCGCTTGACCCTGCCGCTTTCGTGCAGGACCATCGCGCCAAGGGGAGCCATTCCATGACCCATTCCATCCCAGCCTCGATTGACGCAGTCGAGGCGATGCTGTCCGGCCAGTCCTATGTTTCGGGCCGCGCGCTTTCGACCGTGGTGTTTCTGGCGCTGAAACTCGGCCGCCCGCTGTTTCTGGAAGGCGAGGCGGGCACCGGCAAGACCGAGATTGCCAAGGTCATCGCCTCGGGCCTTGGCCGGCGGTTGATCCGCCTGCAATGTCACGAAGGGCTGGACGCAGCCTCGGCCGTCGCGGACTGGAACTTCGCCGCCCAGATGATCGCCATCCGCACCGCCGAAGCGACGGGGCAGGCTGACCGCACCCGGCTGGAGGACGAGCTGTTCTCGGAACGCTACCTGATCGAGCGCCCGCTTCTGGCCGCGATGCGCCCGCAGGAAGGCGGCGCGCCCGTGCTGCTGATCGACGAGATCGACCGCACCGACGAGCCGTTCGAGGCGTTCTTGCTGGAAGCCCTGTCGGACTTTCAGGTCACCATCCCGGAATTCGGCACCATCAAGGCGCCCGAACCGCCCATCGTGATCCTCACCTCCAACCGCACGCGCGAGGTGCATGACGCGCTGAAACGCCGGTGCCTGTATCACTGGATCGACTATCCGGGGTTTGACCGCGAACTTGCGATCCTGCGCGCCCGGATCCCCGGCCTGTCCGACAGTCTGTCGCGGCAGGTCGTGGCCTTCGTGCAGCGCCTGCGCCGTGAAGATCTGTTCAAGAAGCCCGGCGTGGCCGAAACCATCGACTGGGCGAAATGCCTGCTGGCGCTGGACGCGATGACCCTTTCGCCCGAGGTGATCGGCGACACTCTGGGCGCGATCCTGAAATATCAGGACGATATCCAGAAGATCGAAGGCGCGGTGGCCAGGAAGATGCTGGACGAGGTTCGCGCCGCGCTGGACGCCGCCTGAAATGGAACTCGTGGTGCCGGACGACGGGCGGCTTGCGGAAAACCTGACGCATTTCGCCCGTGCCTTGCGCAAGGCCGGGCTGACCGCCGGGCCGGGGCGGCTGGTCGATGCCGCCGCCGCCGTTCAGGCCAGTGGCTTCACCGACCGGCAGGATTTCTACTGGACCCTGCACGCCTGTTTCGTCTCCAAACCCGAAGACCGCGCGGTGTTCGATCAGGTCTTCCGCCTGTACTGGCGCGATCCGCGCTTTCTTGACCACATGATGAGCCTGATGCTGCCGCAGGTGAAAGGCACGCACGACGACCGCAAGGCCGCACCCGGCGAAAAGCGCGCCGCCGAGGCGCTGCTGGACGGCGTTCACCGCGATCTGCCGCCGCAACCGTCCGGCGGCGACGAGATCGAGATCGACGCCAGTGCCACCGCCAATTCCGAAGAACGCCTGCGCAACCTCGACTTCGAACAGATGTCGGTGGACGAGGTGACCGAGGCGAAACGCATGCTGTCCCGCCTGTCGCTGCCCGTGCCGCCCATCATCTCGCGCCGCACCCGCAGCGATCCCACGGGCCGCCAGCCCGACTGGCGCGCCACCATCCGCGCCTCGCTGCGCCGGGGGGGCGAGACTCAGCGGCTCAGCTTCCGCAGCAAGCGCCTCCGCTGGCCGAACCTGGTGGTGCTGTGCGATATTTCCGGCTCGATGAGCCAATACAGCCGCATGGTGCTGCATTTCCTGCATGCGGTCGCCAGCACCAAAGGGGCGGGCTGGGCGCATGTCCATGCTTTCACCTTTGGCACGCGGCTGACCAATATCTCGCGCCATCTGGGCCAGCGCGACGTCGATGCCGCGCTGGCGGCGGCGGGGGCCGAGGCGCATGACTGGCAGGGCGGCACCCGCATCGGCGCCTGCCTGCATGATTTCAACCGCGACTGGTCGCGCCGGGTGATGGGGCAGGGCGCGGTGGTCTTGCTGATCAGCGACGGTCTGGACCGTGATCCGCCGGAACTGCTGGCCGCCGAAATGCGCCGGTTGCACCTGTCGTCGAAGCGCCTGATCTGGGTCAATCCGCTGTTGCGCTGGGACGGATTTCTGCCGCGCGCCCGAGGCATCCGCGCCATGCTTCCGCAAGTGGACTGCTTTCGCTCCGGCCATTCCGTCGCCTCGCTGGCGGGTCTGGCCCGGGCGGTGGCCGATGCCAGTGACACAGGTGAACGCGACCGGCTTCTCGCCTATATCGGCAGTTGACGACGCCCGAACCAAAGACCGATGGCCCGCCCCGCCATTCCGGGCCAAAGTGCCGCAGGAGGACCCTATGCCCGAACTTCCAACAGCCATCATCGAAGCCATGCCCGAATTGGCGCTGGGCTGGCACCGCAGCGGCAAGGGCGCCGTTCTGGCCACCGTGATCGAGACCTGGGGCTCGGCCCCGCGCCGCACCGGATCGCAACTGGTGATCGG
>JANLQT010000436.1:0-2102 GCA_031368035.1 Rhodobacterales bacterium
GACGGATTGTCCGGTGAAATCGGAGAGGGTGAGCAGGGGGCCGGTGACGCGGGCCTTCAGGAAGTTCATCTTGGGGCTGCCGATGAAGCCGGCGACGAAGAGGTTGTTCGGGTCATCGTAGAGGTCGAGGGGGCGGCCGACCTGCTCGACGATGCCTTCGCGCAGGACGACGATCTTGTCGGCCAGCGTCATCGCTTCGACCTGATCGTGAGTGACGTAGATGATCGTCGCTTGCAGGTCTTTGTGCAGGCGGGCGATTTCGATCCGCATATGGACGCGCAGTTCGGCGTCGAGGTTGGAGAGGGGTTCGTCGAACAGGAACACCTCGGGCTTGCGGACGATGGCGCGGCCGATGGCGACGCGCTGGCGCTGGCCGCCGGACAGGTCTTTCGGGCGGCGGTCCATCAGCGCGCCGAGGCCGAGGGTGGTGGCGGCGGCATCGACGCGGGAGGTGATTTCAGCGGCGGGCATCTTGGCGAATTTCAGCGCGAAACCCATGTTGTCGCGGACGTTCATGTGGGGGTAGAGGGCGTAAGACTGGAACACCATCGCGATGCCGCGCTGGCTGGCGTCGACGTCGTTCACACGGCGACCGGCGATGGTCAGATCGCCGGAGGTGATCTCTTCCAGACCCGCGATCATCCGCAGCAGGGTGGATTTGCCGCAGCCGGAGGGGCCGACGAAGACCACGAATTCGCCTTGTATGATGTCAAGGCTGACGCCTTTGATCACCTGGACGGCGCCATAGGTCTTGCGGATGTTGGACAGGGTTACGCTGCTCATCGCCTTACTCCGCCTTCAGTTGCAGGACTTGCGCGCCAAGCCGGTCCGAGGTCACGGTTACGGTGATCTCGCCCCTGGCCATCGCCTGGACCCAGAAACCTGTGGACCCGGCGCGCAGGGGGACAAAGCCGGGGCCGATGCGGCGACCGGCGCCGGTGACGGTGATCGAGACCGGCTCGGGGAAGAACGGCAGCTTGTTGCCGACCTGATCCAGCGCGCGGACCATGATGCGGACGGCATCGCGCGGGCCGATTGTGGTGGCGTCGGGGACGACTTGCAGGGTGGTGGCGATCTGGTCCGCCACAAGGCGCAAGGTGGCCACCGGCTTGCCGCCGACGAAGCCGGTGATCTCGGCATGCTCCCAGGTCATGCCCCAGAGGCCCAGCTCGTCCTTGGTGAAATGGCGCTGGTCCACCACGATGGGCGGGTGCGGCAGATGGGGGAACCGCTCTACATCCGGCAAGGCGCGCTTGGGCGGGTAGTTGCCATAGCGCAGCTCGATCGCATCGCAGTTGGTCAGGATCATCAACGGCAGCACGCCGCCGATGTTGCGCTCGCCGCGCGCCCAGAAGGTCACGGGTTTCAGGATCGGGCCTTCCGAAGGATCGGACTGGCTGGCATAGGCATAGGCCGCGAATTTCGGCTCGCGGAACATGTCCATCACGCCGTGGTGGCACAGCCGGTCGCCCGAGCCGAAATCCTTGTGGGTGTTGTAGTCGAAAGCGCACCAGCCGATGGCGCCGGCGATCTGCGGGTCGCCGTACATGGCGTTCAGCACTTCCAGATGGCGCAGAACGTGTTCGTGTTGGCGCTGTTCCTGATCGTGGGACTTTGTCGGATACATGTGGCCGCCGAATTCGGTAATCATGTAGGGCACGACATGGTCGAGGCCGGTGACTTCCTTTTGCGGGCGCAAGGGGGTGCGCGGGCGGTTGCCGCCGTGTTCCTCGTTCCCCAAGATGAAGTCGTTCATGGTGTAGACGTCTTCGAGAAGCTCTGAGTCAGTGATGTAGCGCACGCCGCCGGTCGGGCGCGTTCTGTCAAGTTCACGCGCCAAGGCATTGGTGCGGGTGTAGAAATCGTGATTGTCCTGGCTTTCGTTGATCCTGACGCCCCAGATCACGATGGAGGGGTGGTTCCAGTCGCGGGTGATCATGGCGCGGACGTTGTCCACGGACGCATCCTGCCAGGCCTTGTCGCCGATGTGCTGCCAGCCGGGGATCTCCTCGAACACCAAGAGGCCCAACTCGTCACATCGGTTCAGGAAGTGCTTTGACTGCGGGTAATGCGAGGTGCGGACCATGTTCACGCGCAATTCG
>JANLQT010000459.1:0-2794 GCA_031368035.1 Rhodobacterales bacterium
GCCTTGCGCAAATCCGTCGCCGACAAATCCAGCCGCGTTATCTCGATACCTGCCATCACAGTCCCCATGTTTCGAGGGCCATAGATTCACAGATACCCAAGCTTGGGAATCCCCAGAGTCAAACCAAGCGACCGTTGGTATAATTCGCCGCGCGGCACAGTCTGTGGCTACAGAAAAACCACGCCAAAACCACAGGCCCAAACCCCTGATTTCCCGCGTTAACCCTGCGATTTTCACCTGATTCATCCCGTTGCGTTGGACAGCGTTAATCCTTCTTTCACCAACCCCATGGCAATCTGCGGGCATGGCACAGAATGGCTTTCAGGAATCGATGCTGCCCCTGTTCCCCGCCGCCGGGGACGAGGATGAGGCTGCGGGCGTCGCACTCCCCGCCAAGCTGCCGTCCTACATCGCTGACCACCGCAAACGTCTGCGTGACCGCTTCATGACCGGTGGCGCTGCTGCCCTGCCAGACTATGAACTGCTGGAGCTTTTGCTGTTCCGCGCCATCCCCCGGATGGATGTGAAACCCCTCGCCCGCTTGCTGCTGGATACGTTTGGCGACTTCAACCGGGTAATCTCTGCCGCACCGCAACGCCTGATGATGGTCAAGGGCGTGGGGGAAGCGGTGGTGCAGGAGCTGAAAATTGTCGAGGCGGCGGCCGGGCGCCTGATGCGGGCCAAAGTATTGAATATGCCCGTACTTTCGTCATGGAATGCGCTTCTGGACTACTGCCAGACCGTCATGGCGCACCGCGAAACCGAACAGTTCCGCATCTTGTTTCTCGACCGCAAGAACGTGCTGATCGCGGATGAGGAACAGGCCAAGGGCACCGTTGATCACGTTCCGGTCTATCCGCGGGAGGTCGTGAAACGCGCTTTGGAACTCAACGCTTCCGCGATCATTCTGGTGCACAACCATCCCTCTGGCGACCCGACGCCCTCGGATGCCGATATCTCGATGACCGCCCAGGTGCAGGAGGCCGCACAAGTCCTTGGAATCATTCTGCATGACCACCTGATCATCGGCAAATCACGCGAGTTGAGCTTCAAGGCAAAGGGATACTTGTGACGAAGGCCGGCTTTAGCCAAACCTCGACCCGCCGGTTGAGCCTGCGCCCGGCAGCCACCGCATCACAGGCCATTGGCAAGGCGCCTCCAAAGGCGGCCTCGGTCGGCAACTGGTCCAGCGGCATGCCCGGCACCAGGCTTTTCAGTGCGGCCAGAACCGCGTCTGTCCGCGCCCGCGACAGATCCATATTAACGGCAGGATTGCCCTGCCCATCCGAAAACCCTGCCAGAATAAGGACTTGGCCCTGGAACAGCCCTGCCTCCATCATCTGCGCCAGATCGGCGAGGTTGTCCTGACTCGCCGCGTCCAGTGTGTTGGTGCCACCCTCGAACCGGAAGGTCAGGGACAGACGGTCCGCACCGTCCATCGCGGCCACCAGATTTTGCAGATCCTCCAGCGTGGTCTGTTTGCCCGCCCCCTTGATGGCATTGATCAGGCGCAACCCATCGGCGGTCATCGGCTGACGCTCCACACTACGGTCGATATAGCCGGCCAATGCTACGGCCGCTTGCGCCTCTGGCGTCGACAGAAACTCCAGAAACTCTCGGGCGATCAGGGGCAGACGATGCCGGGGGGTCAGAAAAAATACAGGCAGCGTAAGGGGATAGTCTTGCGCCTTGACCGCAAGCCGGGTCGGCAACAGGGGAAAACCGCAACTGTCGGTCAGGGGCAAAAGCTTGGCGGGTTGAGAAACAGACCGTCCCGTAATGGCAAGCGCCCAAGGATCCTTGGCCACCGCCAGGGCAAGTTCCGCCAGACTGGCGTGGCTGACCGTCACTGCGGGGTCCTTGCCCAAACGCGCCTTGAGCGCGCGGGCCACGTCGCTGTCACCAGCCAGACCGTGCAAAACCAGCGGCATGTCCGGCCCGCCGATATCCTTCCAGTTGGTCACCTCACCCGACAGAACCCGTGCCAGATCCGTGGTCGAGATGCGCAAAGTCGGATTGTCAGGTGCCACGATCGGCACCATCGCGTCCAAAGCCACCGATTGAAACCCCAGGTCCGGCTCGGTATTTGAAGCAAGCGCCAGCACGGATTGTCCGGAAATCAGGGCATTACGTGCATCAGACGGCGACGCCGGGGTGAAGGAAACCTCCGCCAGCGTCTCGCCCGTTGTGGCATCCGAAATGAGCGTCGTTGCGCCGGGATGCAGGGTCAACCGTCGCGCCCGGGCAAAGGCCGCCAGCAAAGGCGGCAAAAGCTTCGTCCCGGCATCAGAGGCTCCGGTGATGCCGATCACGGCCTTGGGGGCTGTCAGATCGGGACAGGCCGGTCCCTCGCACACCACTCCCTGACCGTCGATCGTCAAAGGCCCGTAGACAGAACTGATCCGGAAGAATTCGCCGTCATAGCCGGTCAGAGTACCAGAAATCGACAAGCCACCGTCGCGCGAGGTCAGGGTCAAATCCTGTGCCGCACCCGTCAATGGAACCAAAAGCGCCGCAAAAACCGCGACGCACCACACCCTCAAGCCCATGACACCCGCCGTTCCTACCCGGTGACGAGTTTCGTGTCAGAAGCGAGATTCTTCAACACAAGAAAACCATGACCACCCGACAATCGCGCGTACAAGGCAGTTGCAGCCCGGCAAAGCCAAAAGCGCGGCCCAACCAAGGGCCGCGTCGCACGGCTTGTCAGCTCAGTTCTTCAGTTTTCCGACCACAGTCATCGCGAAGGCTTGAAACATTGCCCGGTAATATTCATCACTGCTGCCCTTCAACG
>JANLQT010000471.1:0-14088 GCA_031368035.1 Rhodobacterales bacterium
TTCCCCATCGCGCAGGAACTGATCGCCAATTCGCACAACCGCGTCGTGCTGCCGGGCGGGGAACTTTACCGCGAACCGGGCATCATTCTGTCGCCGTTCGACGAGGATGCGATCCAGCATTTCGCGGCGTCCAAGATGTTCATGTCCTGCTATGCGATCACCCCGCTTGGTGTGATCGAAAGCGATCCGCTGATCGCGCGGGCCGAATCCAAACTGCTGAGCCGCGCCGAAAAGCTGGTGGTGCTGGCGGATGCGTCGAAATTCGAGGTGCGGGGCAACATGGTCGTCTGCCCGCTGAACCGCGTCTCGATTGTCGTCACCGATGCCGGGGCTCCCCCGCATATGGTGGACCATTTGCGATCGGTCGGAGTTGAGGTGCTGATCGCCGATATCAAGGATTTCAAGACCCTGTCGGCTGCCTGAGCCGACAGGAATAAACCAAGGGAGGACTACCACAATGATGATGAAGACACTTTCGGGCCTCGTGCTCGGCGCCGGGCTGGCGGCGAGCCTGCTCGGCACAACCGCCATGGCCGATCCGATCATGGCGACCCCCGGGGCTGCGGTGAATGCCGTCTTGCTGCCGAAGTTCCTGGGAATCCTGGTGTTCGACCAGGCCAACACCGGGGCGCAGGAAGCGGCCAAGGAGCTGGGGTCCACCGGGACGCTGCAATTCATCGGGCCGACGCCGGAAAACTCCGCCGCGGGCCAGGTTGAAATGCTGACCACCGCGACCACGCAAAAGCAGAACGTGGTCATGCTGTCCAACAACGCCGGCGACCAGATCGAGCCGGTCGCGGTGGCAGCGCAAGCCGCTGGCACCAAGGTCGTGACATGGGACAGCCCGATCCCGTCCGGCAAAGGCGAGAGCTTCTTCGTGGCGCAGGTGGACTTCGGTTCGATCGGCGTCGTGATGGCCGATATGGTCATGGACCTGACCGGCGGCGAGGGCGAATTCGCCGTGCTGTCGGCATCGCCGGATGCGTCGAACCAGAACGCCTGGATCGAGGCGATGAAGGCCACCATCGCTGGCGATGCGAAATACGCCAAGTTGAAGCTGGATGACGTCGTTTATGGCAACGACCAGTCGGAAGAAAGCTACAACAAGGCGCTTGGCCTGGTGGACAAATATCCGAACATGAAGGTCATCATGGCCCCGACCACCGTCGGGATCGTGGCGGCGGCCAAGGCCATGCAGGACGAAAAACTGTGTGACAAGGTCAAGGTGTCGGGTCTGGGTCTGCCGGCGGAAATGGTGTCCTACACGCTGAACGGCTGCGCGCCGGAATTCGCGCTGTGGAGCTTCGTGGACCTGGGGTATCTGACCTATTACGCCAGCTACATGCTTGCGTCCGGTCAGATCAAGGGCGAGATCGGGGAAAGCATCCATGCCGGCCGCATGGGCGATTTCACGATCGAGGCCGATCCGGGCCGCGCCGGTGCCAAGCGCATCCTGATGGGGCCGTTCACCGTCTACAACAAGGACAACGTCGAAGCCGCTTCCAAGTAAGCGCCTTTGATCTGACCTGAATGCAGGGCCGCCCATTGCGGCGGCCCTGTCTTTCCACACCTTATTGCAGGCTTTTCCAAATGGCTGACCCCGTTCTTGAACTGCGCGCCGTTTCGAAAAGCTTTGCTGCGACGGCAGCTTTGAAGGACATGAGCCTGTCCATAATGCCGGGAGAGATCCACGCCATCGTGGGGGAAAATGGCGCGGGAAAATCCACGCTGATCAAGATCATGACCGGGGTGTATCAGCCCGACGCGGGCGAAATTCTGGTGGGCGGCGTGGCGACTGTGCTGCGATCAACCCAGGACGCCCAAAGTGCCGGGATCGCCGCGATCTATCAGGAACCGATGGTGTTTCCCGATCTGGACGTGGCGGAGAATGTCTTCATTTCCAACCGGAACCAAAGCGCGGTGATGCGCTGGGGGGACTTGTACCGCGAGGCCGACAAGATCATCGATCAGCTTGGCGTGACGCTGGACGTGCGCCGCGCGGCATCCGGCCTGACCTTGGCGGAACAGCAAACCGTTGAAATCGCGCGGGCTTTAAGCCTGAACGTCAAGGTCCTGATCATGGACGAGCCGACCGCCAGCCTGTCGGCGCATGAGGTTGCCCGCCTGCTGGCCATCGCCCGCACGCTGAAGGCCCAAGGCGTGGCGGTGATCTATATCTCGCACCGGCTGGATGAGATTTTCAAGGTCGCCGACCGGGTGACCGTGATCCGCGATGGTCAGCACATCTCCACCAAGCCCATCGCCGATGTGACCGAACAAAGCATGGTCCGCGACATGGTGGGCCGGGCGATTGACATCTTTGCCGTCAAGACCGCCGCCAATCCGCATGGCGAGGTGCTGCTGTCGGCGCGCAACCTTGGCCGCCTTGGGGTGTTTCACGGCATCAACTTCGACCTGAGCAAGGGCGAGGTTCTGTGCTTTGCCGGCCTTGTGGGGGCGCGGCGGACGGATGTGGGGCTGGCGCTTTTCGGCATCGAACCGGCCACCGAAGGCACCGTGCAAGTGGCCGGCCAGCCGGTGCAGATCACCAATGCACGTCAGGCGATGGACCTTGGCATCGCCTATGTGTCCGAGGATCGGCGCAAGCTGGGGCTGGCGATGACGCTGCCGATCTATGCCAATATCTCATTGGCGTCGCTGAAGAAATTGCTGGGCCTGTTCGGGCTGATCGACCGCAAGGCGGAAAATGCCATGGCCGAGACCTATCGCAAGCAACTGACCATCCGCTCTCCCGATGTGGCGACCGAGGTCGGCAAGCTGTCCGGCGGCAACCAGCAAAAGGTGATGCTGGCGAAATGGCTGGAGACCAAGCCGCGCATCCTGATCTTCGATGAACCCACGCGCGGCGTGGACGTGGGCGCCAAGGCCGAGGTGCACAACATCATCCGCGCGCTGGCGAAAGAGGGCGTGGCGGTGCTGGTGATCTCGTCCGATCTGCCCGAGGTGATGGCGCTGGCCGACCGCGTGCTGGTGATGCGCGAGGGCAAGCAGGTTGGCCTGCTGCCCATCGAGACCGCGACGCAGGAAAACATCATCGGCCTTGCTGCCGGCACCGGCGAGAGGACCGCAGCATGAGGGCGCTGTTCGGAACCCTGCACCCCCAGACCCTGCGGCTGATCGCGCTGGGCCTCGCGCTGCTGGCGGTCGTGCTGTTCTTTTCCACCCAGATCGACGGCTACCTGTCGCCGCGGATGTTCGTGCGCATCTCTACCTCGGCCGCCGTGGTGCTGCCGATCGCGGTGGGGCAAGCCATCGTCGTCATCACCCGCAACATTGATCTGTCCATCGGGTCCATCGTGGGCGTCGTCGCCTATATGACGGGCGAGGTTCTGGTGGCTTATCCGGGGCTTAACCCGGTTCTGGTGGTGCTTGTCGCCATGTCCATGGGCGCGGTGCTGGGGGCGATCAACGGCGTGCTGGTGGCCTGGGGCCGGGTGCCCTCGATCATCGTGACGCTGGGCACGCTGGCCTTGTTCCGCACCTTTCTGGTGGAACATTCCAGCGCCAAGACCATCACCGCCGACGCGCTGCCGAAATGGCTGGTCGATCTGCCGCAGCAGACCGCGTTTCTGATCGGCCCGCTGGATATCCGCGTGACGGTGGTGCTGGCGGTTGCCGCCTGCGCGGTGGTGGGCCTCGCGCTCAGCCGGTTGCGGCTGGCGCGGCGGTTCTTTGCCGTGGGCAGCAACCCCGATGCCGCCGTCATGGCCGGGATCAACGCGCCCCGCGTGGTGTTTCTGGCCTTCGTCATCTCGGGCGCTTTGGCGGGGCTGGCGGGGTTCGTGTTCCTGGCCAAGTTCGGCAACATCACCGTGGTCGCGGGCATGGGGCTGGAGCTGAAGGCCGTCGCCGCTGTCGTGGTGGGGGGCGTGTCGATCCTTGGCGGATCAGGCTCCATGCTGGGCGTGTTGATCGGCACGGTGCTGGTGGACACCATCGACAACTCCCTGACGCGCTGGGCCTTGGTCAGCGAGTTCTGGCGCGATGCGCTGCTGGGCATGCTGATCATGGCGGCGGTGACGGTGGACACACTGGCCAGCCGGTCGCTGTCCCGGCTCAAATCCGGCACCGAGGGGGGCAAGTGATGCCGAATTTCCTGAAAACCTGGGAGGGCGGTCTGGCCGTCATTTTCCTGCTGACGCTGGTGTTCAACGGGGTCTATGCCGACCACTTCCTGACGCTGCAAAACCAGATCAACCTGTTCAACCTGTCGATCGAGAAGATCATGGTGGCGCTGGCGATGACCCTGATCATCCTGAACGCCGAGATTGACCTGTCGGTCGCCTCGGTCATGGGGCTGTCGGCAGCGGTGTTCGCTTACCTCGTGAACAACGGCTGGTCGGGCGGGGCGGCGGTGCTGGTCTGCCTTGCGGTGGGGCTGCTGGCAGGCATGATCAATGCCACCCTGATCGCCCGGGTCGGCATCCCCTCGCTGGTGGTGACGCTGGCGATGATGATCGGGTTCCGGGGCTTCGCGCGGGTGCTGGTGAAGGACACCTCGCTGGGAAATTTCCCGGGCT
This sequence comes from Rhodobacterales bacterium, assembly GCA_031368035.1. Lineage (GTDB taxonomy): Bacteria > Pseudomonadota > Alphaproteobacteria > Rhodobacterales > Rhodobacteraceae > Stagnihabitans. The sequence continues at coordinate 4,542 of JANLQT010000471.1, forward strand.
GGTTCACCGATATCGGCCAGAAGGGGATGATAGGGTCCATCCCCGCCGCGCTGATCCTGTTCGTGGTGCTGCTGGTCGGCCTGTGGATCCTGCTGCACCGCACCGGTTTTGGCCGGCAGATCTTCGTCATCGGCACCAATGCCGAGGTGGCGCGGTTTTCCGGCCTGAACGTGCCGCGCGTCAAGACGATCCTGTTCGTGATTTCGGCCCTGATCTCGACCGTCGCGGGCCTGTTCTACGCGGCCCGGCTCGGCTCCGTGCGCGGCGACAGTGCGCTGGGGTTCGAGCTTGACATCATCACCATGGTCCTCTTGGGCGGGGTGTCGATCTTTGGCGGCAAGGGATCGATGCTGGGGGTGCTGCTGTCGATCCTGATTATCCTCAACCTGCGCAACGGCATGGCACTGATGAACATCACCGGCCATATCCAGACCGGCGTGATCGGCATCCTTCTGATCGCCTCGGTGCTGGTGCCCAACCTCGCCCGCGACATCCAGGCCCGGGCCGCCCGCGCGTAAGAAATAGCCCTTGCAGCGCCACGCCTTCAAGATGAAGGCGCGGCGCTGGCTTTTCCGCCCCTGAATTTGTGTCCCGGATCAAGCCTGCAATGCGATAAATCAGGGGGTCTGCCAAGCCTTCCCGTGCTTGTGTCCCGAGTTCAGTCGAGGTGCGTATCATAGCCCGCGCCGGCGCCTCAGGCGATCTCTGCAACCCAGTGCCCGGCACCGATGTCGACACGCTTCAGCCGGGCCGGGCCCTGTCCAAGCGGGTAAACCGGGCTGGGAACTTCGCCCGCAAGTCGCACCGATGCCGGCCTTGCGTGGCTTGGATCGGGGACCGGCACGGCCTCGATCAGGCGGCGCGTATAGGGATGCTGCGGGTTGCCGAAGATCTGTTCACGGCTTCCGGTTTCAACGATCTGCCCCAGATACATCACCGCGACCCGGTCCGAGATATTCTCGACCACCGCCATGTCGTGGCTGATGAACAGGAAGGCAATGCCGAACTCTTTTTGCAAGGCGCGCAGAAGATCCAGCACGCGGGCCTGCACCGACACATCCAACGCCGACACGGCTTCGTCGGCAATGATCAGGTCAGGGCGCAGTGCCAAGGCGCGGGCGATGCAAATGCGTTGACGCTGGCCGCCCGAAAATTCATGCGGATAGCGGTCCAACTGATCAACCGTCAGGCCAACCCGTTGCATCAACTCGGCGGCCTGGGCGCGCTGCTCGGCTGGGGAGCCAAGGCCGTGGATCACCAAGGGTTCGGCTATCAGATTGCCGACAGTCATGCGTGGGTTCAAAGCGGCCATCGGGTCCTGGAACACGATCTGAACACGGCGCCGCAGGGCCTTTTGCTGGTCTCTATCCAGATCGGCAAAGCTTTGCCCGGCCACTTCAATGCGCCCCTCAAACGGCGCAAGTCCCACAATCGCCTTTGCAATGGTTGATTTGCCGCAGCCGGACTCACCGACCAGCGCAAAGGTTTCGCCGCGGCGAATGTCAAAACTGACATGCTCCACCGCGTGAATCTGCGCGACCGTGCGCCCCAGAACCCCGCCTTTCAGCGGAAAGCGCACGGTGACATCGGTCAGGCTGGCGACTGTTTCCAGCGGCGTGGCCGGGCGCGGTTTGCCCGTGCCCATGCGCGGCACGGCGGCGAGCAGGTCCCGCGTGTAGGGCATCTGCGGATGCGCGAAGAGCGCCCTGGTCGAGGCTTCCTCGACCGCGCGGCCGGATTTCATCACGATCACCCGGTCGGCCATTTCGGCCACAACGCCCATGTCATGGGTAATAAGGATGATGGCCGTGCCGAATTCGCGTTGCAGATCGCGCAGAAGGTCCAGCACCTCGCGCTGCACGGTGACGTCCAGCGCGGTGGTGGGTTCGTCCGCGATCAGCACTTCCGGGCGCAAAGCCATCGCCATCGCAATCATCACGCGTTGGCGCATGCCGCCGGACAATTCGTGCGGGTATTGCTTCAGGCGCTGTTCAGCTTGCGACAGCCGGACGGCTTGCAGCGCGGCAAGGGCTTGCACACGGGCCTCGGCACGCGATGCGTCCGTATGGGCGCGTATCGCCTCGGTCAGTTGCTGGCCAACGGTCAGCACGGGGTTCAGCGAGGTCATGGGTTCCTGGAAGATCATCGCAATGCGGCTGCCCCGCAGGCCGCGCATCCGGGCCTCGGGCAGTTGCGCAAGATCGGTATCGCCAAGTGTGATCGAACCCGATGTGACACGAACCGCCGGCGGCGGCAGAAGGCCCATGATCGCCAGCGAGGTGATCGACTTTCCCGATCCGCTTTCCCCGGCAATGGCAAGCGTCTCGCCCCGGCGCAGGATGAAAGACAGATCCTCGACAAGCGGTCTGTCCCCGGCTTCGGTGCGCACCGAAACGGTAAGACCCTGTACTGAAAGAATGACCGGGGCCGGAGTGGCCCCGGGATCTGGCACGGCTGCATTCATTCGAACACGCAGCGCGGGAAGTAGAAACTGACCACCCAGTTCGGCATGTCGACGATCTCGGAAATCCGCAGATCGCCGCAGGTCGAGACCAGCATATAGGCGTCCACCGCCGCCATGCCGCGCGAGGCGCACAAAAAATCGATCATCGACGCCACCGCATCGCGCGAGGCCGCCATCAGATCGGGGCCGATGCCGGTGGTCACCTCATAGCCCTTGGCGTCAAGGTGGCGGGTGACCGGGCCGGGCGTGGTGAAGCGCGGGGTTTTCAGGTTGGCGCCTTTGACCAGATCCAGCGTCAGGACAACGTCCATCGGGGATTCAATCGCCGTGCCGCAGACCTCGCCATCACCTTGCGCAGCATGGGTATCGCCGACCGAGAACAGCGCCCCTGCCACCTCGACCGGAAGATACAGCGTGACCCCCGCGTTCAGATCGCGGATGTCCAGGTTCCCCCCGACCCGCCGAGGCGGCACGACCGAATGCAGGCCGGGTTCGGCCAAAGCATTGCCGATGGTGCCCGCGAAGGGTTTCAGCGGCACGCGCGCCTCGCGGCCAAACAGCGCGGGGCCCATCTGGCCGGGATCATAGGACCAGACATGCAGGGCGGGATCGGTGAACTGGTCGGCCAACAGACCGAAGCCGGGAATATTCGCCGTCCAGCCGAAACCGCGCCCGTCGTGAAGGCGCGGCGCGAAGCTTTCGATGGTGACCTTGATGGCGTCGCCAGGCTCTGCCCCCTCGACAAAGATCGGACCCGAGACCGGGTTGATCTTGCCGAAGTCCAGCGCCGTCACATCCGCCAGGGTCGACGACGGGCCAAGCTGGCCCGCCGAGGAATCCTGGCAATGAAACAGGATCGTGGCGCCCGGTTCCACCCGCGCGGCCGGGGCAAAGGCATTGTCCCAACCGAAGTGGTGCTGCGCGCCGTGGATCGTGTAATTGCAGGCTTTGCACATGGTCTGTTACTTTACATAGATGTAGTCGAAGTTGATCGGCGTCGCGACCGGATCGGCGTAAAGCGCGTTCGCGCCGCCCAGACGCGGGGCGTGCATCGTGTAGCGGCTTTCGTTGAACACCGGCACCCAGGGTGCGTCGGCCATGACCTTGGCCATGATGTCGGCCCAGGCCTTCATCCGCGCCTCGGTCTGGGCGGGATCGGTCATCGCATCGGCCGCCGCCGCCGCCGCATCGAGGTCCTTGTTGCAGTAATGGGCCCAGTTCCAGCCGCCGGGGCCGCCCGCCTGGCAGGACAGGATCGGGCCGAAGAAGTCGGACGGATCGGGGAAGTCCGCCGCCCAGGCCATGCCGCCGGACCAGATCATCGGCGCCGATGCGGGCTCGCCGCCAGCTTGGATGACATTGGCTTGGGCAAGCGACTTGATCGCCGCCTTCACGCCGATGTTGGCAAGATCCTGCTGGATGGCTTGCGCGATGCGCGGGTTGGGGTCGGTGTTGTAGACGAAAAGCTCGGTCTCGAACCCATCGGGGAAGCCTGCCTTGGCCAGCAGCGCCTTGGCGCCATCCGGGTCGAAGACAAAGCCCTTGTAGTTCGGATCATAGCCCGGCATGCCCGGCGGCAGCACCTGCCCGGTGGGCTTGGCGCGGCCATTGATGATCTGGGTGACGCGCTCTTTGTTGATCGCCATATTGATGGCCTGTCGCACCTCCAGCTTGTCGAAGGGCGGCATGTTCAGGTTCATCGTGACATAGCCGGTCTGCAAACTGGCCTGGCTGACGACCAGCGCCGCCTGTGCCGGGTCGGCCATCACCTCGGTGAATTTGGCGGGCGGAATGCCGTCGCCGGCAATGTCGATCTCGCCCTTTTGCAGGCGCAGCAGCGCCACGACAGGCTCCTGTCCGACCTGGAAGGTGATCTTGTCCAGATAGGGCTCTCCGGCGCGCCAGTAATCGGCGTTACGTTCGAACACGATTTGCTGGCCCAGCGTCCAGTCGGTCATCTTGAAGGCGCCCGTGCCGACCGGATGCTTGCCGAAATCGGCGCCCGAAGCTTCGACCGCTTCTTTCGGCACGATATAGCTGAAGTTCAGCGCCATCACCTGCAGGAAGGTCGCATCGGGCCGGTTGAGGGTGATTTCCACGGTCAGCGGGTCAACCACCCTGACGCCTTCCAGGCTGGTGGCGGAACCGTCGGCCATCTTCTCATAACCCTTGATAGACCCGAAGAAGCCCGCGCCGGGCGATTGGGTTTTCGGGTTGGTCACGCGGTCGAGCGAGTATTTCACGTCATCGGCCGTCATCTCGCGGCCATTGGTGAACTTGACGCCTTGGCGCAGGTGGAAAGTGAAGGTCATGCCGTCTTTCGACACGTCATAGCTTTCGGCCAGACCCGGGCGCAGCGTGGTGGTGCCCGGCACATAATCCATCAACCCGTCGAACAGCGACTTGATCATCGACCAGTTCTGCCAGTCATAGCCGATCGCCGGGTCAAAGGTGACCACGTCTTCATGATAGGTGACGGTGATTTCGCCGCCCTGTTTTGCTGCGGGATCGGGCGTGTAGTCTTGCGCAAGGACCGGGCCGCACAGGGCCAGCACGAGGGCAGTTGAGGCGAGCAGTTTCTTCATCTGGATTCTCCCGTTGGTTATTTTGTTTGGGTCTATTTCAGCTTGATTCTTGGGTCGATCAAAGGGGCGATCAGGTCCGCGAGCAGGTTGCCCAGCACGATGGCCACGGCCGAGACCAGCGTGACCCCCATGATGATCGGAATGTCGATGCGCTGGATCGCCTGCCAGGCCAGTTGGCCAATGCCGGGCCAACCGAACACCGATTCCACCACCACAATGCCGCCCATGAACACGCCGATGTCGATGCCGATCATCGCGATGATCGGCAGAATGGCGTTTGGCAAAGCATGGCCCAGCACGACGCGCACCCGGGTCAGGCCCTTTGACCGGGCGGTGCGGATGTAGTCGGCGCGCATCACGTCGATCATCGACGACCGCATCATGCGGGAATACCAGCCAGAGCCCAGAATGCCCAAGGTCACGGCCGGCAGCACCAGATGCCGGAACGTGCCGTAGCCGCCAATCGGGAACCAGCTCAGCTTGACCGCAAAGACATACAGCATCAGCAGGCTGACCACGAATTGCGGTGCAGACACGGTGACGAACGAGGTCATCATCAGGGCCTGATCGGTAAACGTATCCCGGCGCAAGGCGGCGAGGATGCCCATCGACAGGCCGATCGCCAGCTCGCAAAAGATCGCTGCCACCATCAACAGCAGCGTCGCGGGCAGGCGCGAGGCGATCAGTTCGGACACTTGGGTCTTTTGCAGGTAACTGCGGCCCAGATCCCCTTGCGCAAGCTTGCCGAGGTAGTGGGCATACTGGACCGTAAAAGGCTGATCCAGCCCCAATTCGTGCCGGATGCTTGCGACCGTTTCCGCCGTCGCCGCACGGCCCGCGATCTGCCGCACCGGATCGGCGGGCAGCACATACAGCAGGAAGAAGGTGATGAAGCTGACGCCCAGCAGGATCAGAGCCGATTGCAGCAGCCGGCGCAGGATATAGCTGACCATCAGGCGCGCCCTCGCTGCGTCGGGTCCAGCACATCGCGCAAGGCATCCCCCACCAGGTTGAACGCCAGCGCCAGAAGGATGATCGCGGCGCCGGGGATGAACACCAGCCAGGGTGCCGATTGAAAATAGGTCTGGTTTTCGAAGATGATGTTGCCCCAGGACGCGGTCGGCGGCTGCACGCCAACGCCCAGGAACGACAGGGTCGCCTCCAGCAGGACCGTGGTGGAAATGCCCAAGGTGCCCCAGACGATGATGGTCGGCACCAGATGCGGCAGGATATGCTTGAACAGGATGCGTCCGGGGCCTGCACCCAGGGTGCGTTCGGCGGCGATGAAGTCGCGCGCGGCCAGCGAGGTCGTCTCGGTATAGATCACCCGCGCCGTCTGCACCCAGTTGACCAGCGCAATCACCAGAGCAACGATCCACAGCGACGGCGAGAAGATCGCCGCAAGACAGATCGCCAGCAACAAAGCCGGAAACGCCATCATCAGATCGGTAAAGCGCATCAGCGCCGCGCCGATCCAGCCCCGGAAAAACCCGGCTGTGATCCCCACCAGCGTGCCGATCAGCAGCGCCATGCCATTGGCCACCACCCCGATCACCAACGAGGTGCGCGCCCCGTACAGGATGCGGCTGAACAGATCGCGCCCCAACAGGTCGGTGCCCATCAGATAGGCCCCGCCCGGCGGCAACGGCGCGCCTTCAAGCGTCAGGCCGTCAAAGTTCTGCTGATCGGGTGCAAACGGGGCAATCCACGGCGCAAACACCGCCCCTGCCACCACCAGCGCGATCACGACAAGCCCGAACACCGCGAGCTTGCGTTCCAGCAAGCGGCGGGCCGCGCCCTTCGGGGCGAAATCAACCGCGACTGCGCTGGTCATCGCGGCCCTCCGTCCCGTGACGCGCGACAACCCGCAGGGCCGCGTCCTCAAAACTGATGCTCCAGGCCATCGCCATCTGACGCAGTTGCGCATAGGCCTCTGCTTCGGTCTTGCCCAAACTCGCCAGCAGCATCACGGCCCGCACCACCGTCTGCCGCTCATCCAACCGGCGGCGCAGGTCGGCAATCTCGGCCGCCAGCGCGCGCTGGCGGTCAAAGGCGTCCCGCGCAATCAGCACCGCCGAATAGACGCCGCTGCCGGTGATCGGCTTCAAAAGCTGTGCATGCGCGCCGATCTGCAACGACCATTCGATCCGCCCCGGCGCTTCAGAGCCGATCAGCGCGATCATCGGCATCGGCGCCTCGCCGGCGGCCCAGGGGAACTGGGCATCGTAGCCCATGTCCGCATCGAAAAAGATGAAATCGGCAGCCAGCGCCAGTGCGCCCAGCTCTGGCCACGCCTGTTCAACCGCGAGCCCGATGGCCTGCAACTGCCGCGTCAAAGCCTGCACATTGGCGTGCGGGCGATGCAGGATCATCGCCCGCGCGCCGCCCAGCTGCTGAAGGCGGACCTGCCGCCTCATGACACCACCCGCAAGGCCGGCGCGGCCGGAAGCGCCTTGCGTGACAGGAACGGATCCCCCAGAACCTCGCCCCGGTGCTGGATCACGTGAAAGGCGCCCTGGTGGACCTGCGCGATCATCACCGGCAAAACGGTATGGTGCGTCCTGGTGTCAATTGGCCCCGGGGTGCCCGTCAGAAGGCGGGCCAGCGGCCAGACTTCCGACCCCGGCCCATGCAGTGCCAAAAGCCGGGCCAACTCGCACACGGCAACAAAGCTTGCCGCCTCATGCGACGAGCCGAACGAGCCTGCACCCGGCCAGCCGGAAGCGCCGCGAAAATAGGGCCCTGCCGCGATCAACCCTTCGGCAGCCTCGCCCAGAGGCGCAAATTCACATTCGGTCAGATTGCACGACAGCATGGGGCAACGGTCGGGCGCGAACCGCGCGTCGGTCAAGCCGAGCGCACGATAGGCGCGCAGGAATGCGTAGGACGACGCGCCCACCAGCGAATTCAACACGAAATCCGGGCAGGTGGCGCGAATCTCATCAATCATCCGTTCGACATCCTCGGCGCCAATTGGCAGATAGCGCTCGCCCAGAATTTCGCCCCCCGCCGCCACCACCGTCATCCGGGCGAGGCGATTGATCTCCCATCCCCAGATGTAGTTCGACCCGGTCAGATAAACACGCCGACCATGCGCCGACATGGCCCAGTCCAGCAGCGGCAACAGATGCTGATTTGGGCAGGCATGGGTGTAGACCACATGGTCCGACGCCTCGAACCCCTCATAGGGCAGCGGATACCACAGCGTGCCGCCAAGCTTTTCAAGGCTGGGGATGACTTCCTTCCGGCTCCACGACGTCACGCAGCCCACCACATGCCGCGCCGCGCTTGTGCGCAGGATTTCCTCGCACAGCGGCCCATAGGCATCGGCATTGCCACCCGGATCCCGCTCGACTGGCAGGAATTCCAACGTGGCTTCGGGGTCGGAATTGATCGCCTGCACGGCGGCAAGTGCGCCGGTCCGGCTGGCTTCGGACAGCAGCGCATAGCTTCCCGAGCGCGAGTACAGCAAACCAAGGTCGATGCGACGTTTCAAAGATCTGCCCCAAAAACATACGCCCCGCGCTGGACCGTTCAACAAAGGGGTCCAAACCACGGGGCGCAAATGCCATCCGGCATCGGCCGGTATTTCGGTATAGTTGTCCCAGCTTGCCCCCCACGTCAACGCGCAATCGCGCACCGGCTGTCAGCCGCGCGGTGAGTCCGCCAGCTCGACCAGAGTGGAATGGCTATTCGCGTCGGCGCTTAAGCCGTGCTTCCGCGCCGACTTTGGCGTGAAGGTCTTTGCCGGTTCCTGCGCTCAAACCCCGCCCGCGAACAGATCGGTCACCGCAAACCGGGTCACATCGACCAGCCCCTTGTCCGAGATGCGCAGGTCCGGGATCACCACCAGCGCCAGCAGCGAATGCTGCATATAGGCGTTGTTCAGCGTGCAGCCGCAGTCCGCCATCGCGGCGACGAGGGCCTGCGCCTTGTCCGCCACCTCGCGCGCGGGGCGGTCCGACATCAACCCGGCGATGGGCAGTTCGACCAGCGCCATCTCCGCCCCGTCGCGCCACAAGGTGATGCCGCCGCCGACCTCGGCCAGCCGGTTGGCGGCAAGGGCCATCTGCGCGCGGTCGGTGCCGACGACAAGCATGTGATGGCAGTCATGTGCGACACTCGAGGCGATGGCCATGCGCCCTTTGTAGCCAAACCCTGAGACAAAGGCGTTGACGACTTGCCCGGTTGCCCGGTGCCGCTCGATCAAAGCGATCTGGGCGATGTCGCCTTGTGCCTCGACACGCCCATCCGTGACGGCCAGATCGGCGGTCAGAGCGCGCGTCGGGGCCTGATTTTCGACCACACCGATGACGCGGGCCGTCACCCGAGCCGTTCCATCGGGTGCGGCAATCACAAAATCTGCGGGGGTCTTGTCCCGTCCCATCCGCACCGTCGCACGGGCGTCCTGCGGCCAGTCATAGTGCGGGCAGGTCACGGTCAGCCGCCCGGCCTCGGCCACGAGCGCCCCACGCGCAAACACCCTGTCGATGGGCAG
>JANLQT010000497.1:0-10904 GCA_031368035.1 Rhodobacterales bacterium
GTCTAATCAAGCCAAAAAGCGCCTCCGGCGGGGATATTTGAGGCTTCTGTGAGGGACGCTGGCTGTGCAACACGGAGTCTTGCACGCGTGCAAGAGTGTCTATCGTATTGAAAACGCAGTGTTTCGTTTTTTTTGTTCAGATCCGGTTAACCATGAATCAGACCGGTTGCACATTGCGCCGATGTCTTCGAAGACATCGCTTCGGAGCCTTCGAAGGCTCCGGGTCGAAGATTTTGAAATCTCCGTTGCGGCGGCGCGGTCGGGTGCGATCAGTCGGCAGCAGGCTCGGCAGCGGCGTCGGCAGGTTCTTCTGCGCTGGCGGTCAGATCGCAGGCTTTGACGGCAGCGACCACCTGCATCCAGCGGTCCAGCACGTCGCCCGACAGGCGCGGGGCCAGCACGGCATCGGCGCGGGCGACCACGTTCAGCGCCTCGGCAAAGAGGTCGAGGTCGGCGCCCGCCAGCCCGACCTTGTAGGCGGAGTGCAGGTCGGCCCCCAGATTGTAGATCACGAAAGGGCCCCAGTCGTCTTCTTGCCAGATCGAGGCATCCTCGCGGAATACATCGGCGCTGCAGTCGTTGCGGCGCACGAAGATGTTGGTCTTTTCGGCCTGAAAGAAGAAGCGCAGGGCCAGCCGGTCAAAGCCGTGGCCGGCCAGGTTGGCATCCATGAACTGCACGTCCAACGCATCCAGCGCCATGTTCGTGGGGCGATACACCTGCAACTGGGAAAAGCGCGCCTCTTGCCCGGACAGGGTCTGATCGGCGGGCACCCGGGAAAAGCCAAGGCCGGGGCTGGCGGATCTGGGCGCGGGCGCAGGCGACGGCGAAGGCGACGGCTCGGCGTCGGCGCGGGGTTCGGCGGCAGCCTCACCTTCTGCGGTTTCGGGTTCAGGGGCGGGCAGATCTTCCGGTTCGGGCGGCAGCGGGCCGGCCAAGGCGATGGCATAGTGCCAGAACTGCGCCCAGCCGGCGTTGTGACGATATGCGTGGTCCAGTTGTTCAAAGCCGAGCACGCCGCCTTCGGGCAGCGCCACGACCGAGCCGGCGCGGACAAGGTATTCCAGCGCGACGGGCACCGGATCGCCGGGCGGCAGGCGGTAGGTCATCGCCCTGCCCTGTTGCGCGGCGTTCAGCAGCAACGCGGTCGCGGCGGCGACGCTGTCCAGCAGTGCGCGGCCCGGGGCTTGCGCCGCGTCCAGCGGCAGGGACTGCGGCAGGGTTTCGGCGGTCAGCCGTTCGGGAACCAGGCGCAGCGCGGTCAGGAAGGTGGTGGCGGTGCCGCCGCGCAGGAAAGGCAGCAGCAGCGGCTCCCATCCCTGCCGGGCCAGAAGGCCGGCGACGGGAGCGGGCAAAGGGGCGCCGGTATAGACATGGCCCTGCCCCAGCGCAGCAAGCGCGGCCAGAAGGTCCGCGTCGGTCGCAGCGGGATCAGCGGCGAAGCTGATCGCCAGCGCGTCCCCGGCCACCATCACGGTGCCGGGGTCCATGCCCGCAAACAGCGGCGCGGCGTGGCGGGTCGCCAGCCAGACGCCCTTGGTCTGGGCACGGATCAGATCGGGCGGAGCCAGCGCCATCCGGGGCGGCAGAGCGGATGGGTCAAGCGTGCCGGTATCGGCCAGCACCAGCGTGCCATGCCAGGCGAGGCGGGCACACAGGTCATCGTCGGGCAGACCGGGGCCGGTGAACAGGAACCCCAGCGCCGGAACCTGCCGATGCAGATATTCGGCGACCTCGATGATCTGGTCGGCCAGCATTGGGTGGCTGCGGCATTCCTCGGCGCAGAGTGTCAGCCAGAAGGTCGGCACGCGGACGGGCGTCGCAAGCGCAAGGGTCGCGTCCAGCCCGGCCTGGATTTCCGCCTCTGACGCGGCGGCAGAGGTCAGGCTCGCCTGCCTCAGCGCGAGAAGGTCATGTTCTGACCTTGTCATGATTTCAATGGCTTGCAGGATTTCTGCGTTGCTGGTCAGCGTGTGATACGGATGGGCGGGGTGGAAGCCTTCCATCGCATGGGCCAGCGCGAGAAGCGGTTTGCCGAAGCCAAGCGCCTCGGCCGTCTTGATCTTCAGGCCGGTGGAGAACTGCATCGGCACCAGCGCCACATCGACGGAGGTGTAGAAATCCTCAAGGCTGTCCACATAGCCGATCAGCTTGATGAAGCCCTCGGGCCGGGGGCGCAGGACCTTGCAGACCGATCCGGCGACGATGATTTCGACTTGGGTCAGGTGCTGTTGGACATGGGCCACTGCATCGTCAAGGAAGCGTTCGAAATTCGCGGCGTTTAGGTTGTTGGAGGCGCCGATCAGGCCGACACGCAGGAAATCGGCGGGCGGCGTGTCCAGCGGGGTGACCGGCCCCATATGCGGCAGGCTGATGACGGGCTGGTCGGTGAGGGTGCGGAAAAACTCTGCCTCTTCGCGCTTGATCGCCCAGACGACATCGGCGCGGGTCAGGGCGGCGGCTTCCTCGGCCGGCTGCGTGTAGAAGAATTCCGGTTCCAGCCCGTTGGCAAGGAACAGTTCCTTGCGGTGCGAGAACTGGTCGTGGGTGTCGAGGATTTTCAGGCAGTTGCCGGGCAGATGGGTCAGGGCTTTGGACAGCCAGGTGTAGTTGACGATGGCGGCGTCAAAGCGCTGCACGCGGGTCAGCCAGTCAAGATAGGTGCCGATGGCAGGGTCCCACCATTCGTCGCGCAGATGGTGCGTTCCGGCAGCGCCAGAGTGCAGGCCGCGGGTGACGGGGACGAGGTGGAAGGCGTGGAAGGCGTCAACATGGGCCTGCATGGCGGCTTGCGGCAGGCGGGCGCGCCAGTCGGCTTCGGCTGGGTAGAGAAGGAAGTGGATGCGGGCGCCGGCGTCCATCAGGCGCTTGCAGATGCGCCAGATGCGCTGGCGGTTGCCGAAATCGCAGGGGAAGACCGGCGCGGGAGAGACGATCAGGACGTCCTTGCCGGCCCAGGATTGCACGGTCATTTGGCCCGCCCCTCGGCCAGAAGCAGTACCAGAAGGTTGTAGATCGTGCCAAGTTGCCAATCCAGATCGCCAGGGTTGTCTTGATCTTTCAGCAGGGCAAAGGCGGTGCGGTCGGCGGGGTGCAGGGCGGCGAAGTAGTGGCGGATGTCGTTAAGCGCGGCGGCTCGGTCATGCGACGCCTCGCCCGACAGCACGGCCGAGACCGCCTGCCAGGCGGTGCGGCGGGCGAACCAGCTTTGTGTGGTGCGGGTGGCATCGACGAGGTGCAGGACTGAGGCGTCGGGGTCATAGCCGGTGGAGAAGCCCTTGGTTTTCAAGCGGTTCGCGACGTCGGTTTCTTCGGCGGACAAAAGGCCGGAGGCGCCGATGCGGCCGAGGTTGGTGGAAAACCCGCCAATCTCGCGCAGGGCTTTGGTGCGGTAAGCGATGTTGGCGCCCACGACCCATTCACCGGGCGCCAGGGTGCGGCGCTGGTTGCCAAGGTCCACCATCGACAGTTGTGACAACATCTTGGCCGACAGCCAGGCGGGCCGTTCGCTGCGGAACAGGGGCGAGACCTTGCCGCCGATCACCGCGATCTCGGGGCCAAAGCCGTCGAAGGCGGCGAGCATCGCGGTGGCCCAGCCCGGGGCGGCGATAGCGTCGTCGTCGAGATAGGCAATGACCTCTCCCTGCGCGCGCGCAAGGCCGACGTTGCGGGCGTTGGACAGGCCGGGTTTGGCCTCGTGCACCCAGGTGACGCCGGGCAGGTTCAGCTTGGCGGATTCGGCGGCGGAACGGGCGGCATCGGGGGAGTTGTCAATGACCAGAAGCTCCATCCCGCCGGGTGGGGACTGGCTGGCCACGGCGCGGACAGCGCCGTCCAACACGTCATAGCGGTCATAGGTGCAGATCACGGCACTCAGGCGGGGGGGCAGGCGCGGGGAATGGCTCATGAGTTCAACCAGTCACCAAGGGGCAGAAGCGACAGGCCAAGAAACCAGATCTGGCCCTGCATCGCCTCGGGGCCCAGGGTGAAAGTCAGTTTGCGGATCGCAAGGCCCGGGCGCGGATGCACGGCACCCATGACATCCGTGCGCTGGCCGGGACGACAGAGGACGGTCAGGGGCGTCTCGTCGCCGTCAAGCGTCACGTGCAGGGGCGGCACCTCTTCGGGGGCGGTCAGTTGCAGCTCCCACAGAAAGGGGGCGGGCATGGCCACGGGAAGGTCGATCCGTAGCCCCAGCACCAGCCGCATCGCGCCGTGCGCGGCATATTCCAGCGGGCCAAGGCCCGACAGCGGCCCGAAGGCCTGACCCGCGGGCAGGTAGAGTTTCTTGATCGGTTGCGCGGTCAACGGGGGGCTTTCTCAGGAACGATTGCCCCGTTGATGGGGGCGCGGGGGAACGCCTGTCAAGCCACCTTCGACCGATCCGCGTCAGGCATGGCCCGGCCCTGGACCGGGCCCCGGACCTGGCCCAGAACCTGGCCCAGAACCTGGCAAGGTGATCTTGCCCAGAATAGGCTCCCACATCTGCAGGAACGCGGCGCGGGCACGGGCCTGGCTGAGCCGTTCGGGGTCGATGTGCTGTTCCAGCCAATAGCCGTCGATCAGCGCGATGAAGGACAGCGACAGGCCTTCGGCATCGACGCTGCGCCCCGCCGCCGCCGCATGGACGGTGATCGCCTTGGCCACGCTGGCGCGGTAGGTGTCGAACAGTTTCCGGTGCGCCGCCTTCAGGCCCTGATTCACCGCAATCTCGCCCCACAAGGCCAGCCAGACATTCAGATTTTCCCGCGCGAACAGGGCATCGGAAAACGCGGCCTCGACCAGTTGGCCCAGGTCCGGCTCTGGCCCTTCGGGCGGAGAAACCGCCGCCAGAAACGGCGCATAGGCGGCGGCATAGACCGCCGCCAGCAGCCCGTCCTTGGAGCCGAAGTGATGCGCGATCAGCCCGCGCGAGGCTTTCGCTTCGGTGCAGATGTTGTCGATGGTGAAGGCGGTGATGCCGCCCCGGGCGAGGCAGGCGAGGCCGGCTTCCACCAGCATCGCCTCGCGTTCCTGCGGCGCATAACGCCGGAACTTAGGTGGTTTTTCGGGCACGTCAGGCCGGGGCAAAGCGGGCAGGATCGGGGTGGCCATCCGCCAGGATCAGCGGCTTCAGGCCGGTGTCATGCACCGCGAGATAGGGTTCAAAGCAGATGAAGATGAACCCGCCCGAACCTTCCATCAGATCCTCCATCCGGTTGAACATCACCTTGCGCTTGCCCTCGTCGGTTTCGGACAGGGACTTCTGATACAGGTCCTCGAATTCCGGGCTGTCGAAGAACGACCAGTTGTAAACGCCGATCTGGTCGGGGCGGAACCAGACGAGGTTTTCGGTGGGGTCGATGCCGCCGGCAAAGTCCATCAGCACCAGTTCCAGCGACTTGTAGGCGTCGCCGGCAGTCTTGTCGCCAAGCGCCCAATAGGCGGCATCCTCGGTGGGCTGGATTTCGATGGTGATCCCGGCCTCGGCGAGGCTGGCCTGGATGATCTGCGCCACGGCCTGCGACGTCTGGTCGGTCAGCGCGACAAGTTGCAGCGTCGGGTTGGGGGTGCCCGCCTCGGCCAGAAGCGCCTTGGCCTTTTCCACATCGCGGGGCGCCATCAGGTTGGCGGGGCGCGAGAACGGGCCGGACGCGACCACGCCGGTCGAGCGTTTGGTCAGCCCGTCATAGGCGCCCTGCATCACAGCATCGCCGTCGAAGGCATATTGGATCGCCTGGCGGACCTTCGCATCCTTCAGGGGTTCGGCGTTCATGTTGATGGTCAGCCAGGAATAGCGGGTCGAGGGCGCCTCGATCACCGTGGCGCCTGCGGGCGGGGTTTCCTTCAAGGATTTGCCATCGGTGACGGAGATACGGGTGAAGTCGAAACTGTCGGCCTCATAGGCCAGAAGCGCAGCCTGATCGTCGCCGACGATGTAGATTTCGATGGAGTCCCAGACCTGCTTCTCGTCCTTCCAGTCGGGGTTGGGCTTGAAGGTGACTTTCTGGCCCTGCTCCCACTGACCCATCAGGTAGGGGCCGCATTGGGCGGGGATTTCGGTGGTGTACTTGCCGCCGACCTTTTCCACCGCCGCCTTGCAGACGATATGGCCGCCGTAATAGGGCAGCGCCACCACGGTGAAGGGGGCGAAAGGCTCGGTCAGGTGGATCAGGCCACGGCGGTCGTCGATGATCTCGACTTCCTTCAGCTTTTCAAACTGATAGGCCCAGGCGCTGTCGGACCCGGCGATGCGTTCGAACGAGAATTTCACATCCGCCGTGGTGACCGGGCCGAAGCCACCGGTCCAGGTCAGGTTGTCGCGCAGGGTGAAGGCGAGGGTCTTGTCATCGATCCAGCCAAACTCCTCGGCGGCATAGGGGGTCAGGGTGTTGCCGTCCCGCATGTCGGACAGATGCACGAGGGTGACTTGCGTCATGCGAGGGATGATATCGTCCAATTCGCCGATGATGCCGAACGGGTCCAGCACCTGAAAGTCGGCGCTGACGCGCAGGCGAAGGGTCTTGCCATCGGCGGCCCAGGCGAAGCGCGGGGCAGCGGCGGCGGAAACGAGGAAACCGGCGGCTTTCAGGAAGCCGCGTCTATCCGTGGACCAGTTCATGAGTATCTCCCTGTTTGTGGTTGTCGGCGAAGTGGCAGCGGACCATGCGGTCCTGGGTGATCGGGCGCAGGATGGGTTCCTCGCGCCGGCAGAGGTCTTGCGCAATGGGGCAGCGGGAATGGAAGACGCAGCCTTGCGGGCGTCTGAGGACGGAAGGGATTTCGCCCTTGATGGCCAGGTCCGCGCGGCGTTTGCGCGGGTCGGGCTGGGGTTCCGAGGCGATCAGGCTTTTTGTGTAGGGATGGGCAGGGTTGGCGAACAGCCGTTCGGTCGGGCCGGTTTCCATCAGGCGGCCAAGGTAAAGGATGGCGATTCGGTCGCTGACATGGCGCAGCATGGCGAGGTTGTGACTGATGATGAGAAGCGCGAGGCCTTGGGCTTTCAGGCCGGTCATCAGGTTCAGGACCTCGCCCTGGACCGAGACGTCAAGGCCGGCGGTGGGTTCATCCGCGACGATCAGCCTTGGCCCTAGGGCGAGGGCGCGGGCGAGGCAGACGCGGCGGGCCTGGCCGCCGGAGAGTTGGTGCGGATAGCGGCTGGCGAGATCGGGCGGCAGGCCGACTCTGTGCAGGAGTTCGGTAGCCGTGGGGCCCTTGCGGCGCTGGATGGCCAAGGGCTCGGTCACCAGCGCGGCGACGGTCATCCGGGGCGACAGCGAGCCGATCGGGTCCTGAAACATCATCGCCGCGCCCTGACGGACGGGGGCGGGACTGGCGCGCAGGTCCTGGCCTTCGAAGCGCAGGCTGCCGCCGCTGATGGATTGGAGGCCCATGACGGCGCGGGCGAGCGTGGTCTTGCCAGAGCCGCTTTCGCCGACAAGACCGAGAGTCTGGCCCGCGTCAAGAGACAGCGATATTCCCTTGAGAAGGTTCAGCTTTGCTCCATTTGAAAACAGGCCCTTGTGCAGGTCCAGATCGACGCTGAGGTCTTCGATATCCAGAACGGCGGTCATTCGGCCCCCCGGTGGCAGAGCACGGACTGGTCCGGGCTGACCTGCAAGCGCGGCGGGGGCTGATCGCGGCAGCGGGGCTGGACCAGCGGGCAGCGGTCGGCGAAGGCGCAGCCTTTGGGCGGGTTTTTCAGGTCCGGCAGGCGGCCGGGAATGGTGGGCAGCAGGCGCACCTGGCCTTGCAGATGCGCGGGATCACAGGCGATCAGCGCGCGGGTATAGGGGTGGCGGGGGGTGTGATAGAGCGCATCGGTCGAGGCTTCCTCGACGATTTGCCCGGCGTACATGACGTTCACCCGGTCGCAGAGTTCCCCCACCACGCCAAGGTGATGGGTGATGATGACGATGGCGCCCTGATGCTCGCGGCGAAGCTCGCGCAGAAGGTGGAGGATCTGCGCCTCCATCGTCACGTCAAGCGCGGTGGTGGGTTCATCGGCGACGAGGACGGCGGGGTGGTTCAGCAAGGCCGCCGCGATGCCGACGCGCTGGCGCATGCCGCCCGACAGTTCATGCACGAAGCGGCGGAGGATCGCCTTGGGGTCGGACAGGCCGACGCGGGACAGCATGGCTTCGGCATTGGCGTGGCGCGTCGCGGCGGGCAGGTTCAGGCCGGACTGGAAGTCGACAAGTTGGCGGCCAAGGGTCAGGACCGGATTGAAGGCGGTCATCGGGTCCTGGAAGATCATGCCGATGCCCTGCCCGCGTTTCTGCCGCTGCTGGGCGGGGGTCATGGACAGAAGGTCCTGGCCTTCCAGCAGGACCTCTCCACCGCGCAGCCGGGCATTGCGCGGCAAAAGGCCCATCATCGCCAGCGCCAAAGTGCTTTTGCCGCAGCCCGATTCCCCGACGATGCCGACGACCTGTCCCGCCTTTGCCGTCAGCGAAACGCCGCGCAGCACCTGCGCCGCGCCGCCGTCCACAGCATAGTCGAGCGTCAGATTGCGGATATCGAGCGGGGCGCTCATCGCGGCACCCGGCCTTTGAGTCTTGGATCAAGAGTGTCGCGCAACCCCTCTCCCAGAAAGGTGAATCCCAAAGTGGCAAGGATCAGGGGCACCCCGGCGGCGATGACGAGGACCGGGCTTTGCCGCAGGGCGTTGTAACCGTCGTTCAGCATGTTGCCCCAGCTTGGCGTCGGGGGCCGGACGCCAAGGTTCAGAAACGAGAGGCCCGCTTCCAGCATGATCACCACCGGCACATCCATGGACAGCACGATGATCAGCGGCCCGACGACATTGGGCAAGAGGTGACGAAACAGGACGCGGGGGTGCGAGGCGCCCATCACCCGCTCGGCCTGGATGAAGTCGGCCGACTGCAGCGACAGGGTTTGCGCGCGGATCAGGCGGGCGTAACCGGGGAACGAGACGAGGACGATGACGATGATCAGCGTCGTCGTGCCGGGGCCGAGGACGGTGATGACGGCAAGGGCAAACATCACCATCGGCAGCGAGGACAGCGCGTCGAACACCAGGATCAACGCTCCGTCCAGCCAGCGCGGGCCGTAACCGGCGATCAGGCCAAGGACGAGGCCGATCGCTCCGGCCATGCCGACCGAGGAGAGGGAGATGCCAAAGGCGGTGCGGGTGCCCCAGATCAGACGGCTCAACGTGTCGCGGCCAAGCTGGTCGGTGCCGGCCAGATGGGGCCAGCCGGGGGCGGCGAATTTGTGGGTGACGTTCAGCGCGACGGGATCGTAAGGCGAGATCAGCGGGGCGAAAATCGCGATCACCACGAAGCTGACCACCAGCACGGCGCCGAAGGTGCCCATGGTGTCGAGCTTAACCCCGAAACGCATCGCGCACCCTTGGGTCAAGCCGGGCGATCAGCAGATCGGCGGCGGTGACGGCGAACAGGTAGAAGGCGGTCATGAACAGGACGGTGCCCATGACGACCGGGAAGTTCCGTTTTGCCACGGCGGTCGTCATCAAGGTGCCAATACCGGGGCGGGAGAACACCGCCTCGACAAAGACCGCGGAGGACAGGATCGAGCCGAAGCCGACGGCGACGATGGCGACGGTGGGGATGATGGCGATGCGCAGGGCGTAGGTCAGGACGATGCGGGTTTCCGACAGGCCAAAGGCGCGGGCGGTGCGGATGTGGGGCGCCTCCATCACTTCCAGCATGGACGCGCGCACGAGCCGGGCGAGATAGCCGACCCAGGTGATGCCGATGGCGAAGGCGGGCAGGATCACCGCCTTGATCTGGCTGGGGAAATCCCCGGGGTGGCCGGCTCCGATCGCGGGCAGCCAGCCGAGCCAGACCGAGAAGATCAGCAGGGAATAGATCGCGATGACGAACGACGGTACCGAGATGAAGCTGACCGACAGCACCCCAAGCAGCCGGTCCGCCCAGGTGTCGCGCATCACCACCGAAAGGCACCCCAGCGCGATGCCGCAGACCAGCGCCCAGGACATCGCCACGGCGCCGAGGAACAGCGTCGAGGGGAAGCTTTGCAGGATCAGCTGGGTCACCGGCTTGTTCGACCAGACGTCATAGCCCAGGTTGCCGGTGACAGCATTGGAGAAGAACCGCCAGACCTGCACCAGGATCGGCTGATCCAGCCCCATCCGTTCCACCAGCGCCGCCTTCAGCGCCGGCGAAGCGCGGGGGCCAAGCGCGACCGAGGCAGGGTCGCCCGGCACCAGAAACACCATCGCATACATCGCCAGCATCACGATGATGAGGATCACCAGGGCAAGGCCGACGCGCTTGATGGTGTAGGTCAGCATCAGAGGGCCTTGCTGGGGCGTTTACACATGATCGCGGGGGATCCGTTCCGACCAGGATTTGGCATGGATCACGGTGCCGTTCTCCAGCACCTCCAGCGTCTGGTCCAGAATGAAATGGGTGGCATCGCAGCGGAGCGACCCGCTGCTGCGGTGGCCGACGGTGGCATCCGGCCTTGCGATCTGCACGTCATAACCGGTCTCGCAGACCGCCGAGAGCGGGTCGCCGTCGGTGATGCGGTAGCGCGCGAAAGCCTTGCCCGAAGTGGTGGTGGCGATATCCGGCATCTCTTGCCGGTAGGTCCAGCGCGGGAAATCCACGGTGATCTCGCCCGACAGCAGGTCGCGGTGGACGGTGCGGCGGGGCGGGTTCTGGGTCGGGTGGCTGATGTGGGGGGTGGGCGGGGATTGCTCGGCAGGGTCGAAGGGACGCAAGGCTGCATCCGTGTCCGAGGGCGGGCGGTGCGGCAGGTGCAGCGCGGTGCCGGCAAGGTCGAAGGTGACGGTGGCCAGTTCCGGCGAGGGCCAGGCGACGGGCCAATAGGCGGTCGAGATCGACACGGCGATGCGGTGGCCGGGCGGGAAGGCATGGGCGATGTCGTCAAGTTCTATTTCGGCCTCGTAGAAC
>JANLQT010000504.1:0-2352 GCA_031368035.1 Rhodobacterales bacterium
CCAGCACCACCTTTGGCGCCCGCGCCACCACCTCGGCTTCGGGGGTCTGAAACACCAGTCCGCCGTCCCGAAACCCGGCCCAATGCCAGCGGCTGCGCAGCTCGACCCCCATCTCGGCCAGTCGGCCCAGCCAGGCCCGCAACAGCGGCGAAGCCTTCATCGCCTCGGGAAACACCCGGCCAGAAGAGCCGACGAACACCTCTTGTCCCAGCCCGCGGCACCAGTCCACCACCTGATCCGGACCGAAGGCGCGCAGCATCGGCTCCAGCCGGGGCGCGCGGTAAGCCGCGATGAAGGGCTCCAAGGGCTCGTTCTTGGTCAGGTTCAGGCCCGACTTGCCAGCCATCAGGAACTTCCGCCCCGGACTGGGCTTGGCCTCGCAGACCACCACTCGCAAGCCGGCCCGCGCAAGTTCCTCGGCAGCCATCAGCCCCGCCGGTCCCGCGCCGATGACCAAGGCATCCATCCTGACCCTCTCATTCATCTTGGATACAAATATCTCCGGGGGTCCGGGGGCTGGCCCCCGGTTGCAACCTCAGCCCCGGGCGTTCAGCCGTTCGAGGTAAAGCCGCATGTCCTCGGCCTCGGCACGCGCCTCGCGCAGGCCTTCCATCGCGGCGCGCAATTCAGCTTCTGCCCCGGCCAGTTGACCCGTCAGTTCCGCCTCGCGCGCCTCGCCCCAGATCAGCGCCTGATCGCGCAGTTCCTCGGCCTCGTGCAACTCGCGCGCCATGCGGTCCACCTCGTCCATGTCGCCCCCGGCGACGCGGGTGAAGCGGTGCACCAGCCAATGCGAGACCCAGCCCAGCCCGAAAGCCAGGATCAGCACGATCGCAGTCAAAATGATGAAGGCGCTGCGGTTCATGTGCCTTCTGTCGCGGAGGGCGCGGGGCGCGTCAAGCCTTCATGGGGGTTTGGGGGCTGCATCAGTGTTTCGGGCGGGGTTTGGGCACGACCGTCTTGGCGGCGGGGGCCAACGCCGACTTCTCGGCATCGGCGCCGGGATCGCTGGCCGCAGCCGACGCATCTGGTGTGGGCGCGGCAGAGGGGGCAGGCGCAGTCTCAGCGGGCGCGGCCTCGGTGCGCGAGGCCGGCGCGGCGGTGCCGCCGATCAGGGTGAATTCGATCCGCCGGTTCGCCTCGCGCCCGGCCTCGGTGGTGTTGTCGGCGATCGGGCGGCTTTCGCCATACCCCACCGCCCGCATGGCCGAGGTATCGACATCCCGGGCCTGCAATGCCACCAGCACGGCATCGGCCCGGGCCTGGCTGAGCGCCTTGTTGCCAGTTTCCGAGCCTTGCGCATCGGTGTGGCCGCCGATTTCCATCCGCAGACCGCCGCAATCCTTCAGCGCCGCCGCAATGGCGTCCAGCACCGCAGAAGAGCCGCCCGCGATGGCCGCCTTGCCGGGATCGAAGGCGATTTTCTGCGCGGCCACCACGGCATCCACCCGGCTGAGACACACCTCGGGCGTTGGCAGCGCGGCATTCGGGTCCAGCGCCTCGACATAGGTCACATCAACGGCAAAGGTCTGGCCCTGCCCCAGACCCTCGGACAGGATCTGCGAGATGCGTGCCCGCGTGGCCTTGGACCCGGTGGTGCCGCTGACGCTGACCGTGTCGGCCCGCACCACCAGCTTGCCGTCATGCAGTTCGGCCAGGGCGGCTAGGCCGGTTAGCACGCGGTTCGGCCAGCCGTCCGGCAGTCCAGCGTCCAGCCGGGTCGCCAGATAGACGTGGCCCAAGCCAAAGCGCGCCTCGGCAAAAGCCTGCGTTGCGTTCTGGGTCAGGGCATTGGTCAGCGGGCCGCGCAGGGCGATCTGGCCCTTGGCGGGCAGATCGGCGGTAAACTCGGCCGGGCCGGCCGGGGCCGCATCCGCCGCCTGTTGCAG
Organism: Rhodobacterales bacterium; assembly: GCA_031368035.1. Classification (GTDB taxonomy): domain Bacteria; phylum Pseudomonadota; class Alphaproteobacteria; order Rhodobacterales; family Rhodobacteraceae; genus Stagnihabitans. Next base: position 1,890 of record JANLQT010000504.1, read on the forward strand.
TTTGGCCTCCAGCGAAAAGACATCCGGCAGGGCGTTCTTCAGATCGCCCACCACGGTGTCGAAATCGCTTTGCACCACGCCCGGGCCCGCCAGCAGGGTCACATCGGCATCCGAAAAGGTCACCGTGGCGATCTTCAGCCGGTCCACCGCGGCAATGGCCGCCACCGCAGCGTCGGCCCAGCGCGGCGACGGCACGCCCATGCCGACGGTGCAAATCGACCCCACGCCGGCGCCCGCCGCCCCGCCCGCTTTGAGTATTTTCGCCCCCGCGCTGTCGGTATCGGCCGAGCAGGCGTCGAACCGCGCGCCCTTGGCATCCTTGACGAACCGCAAGGTGAACGGCGTCAGCACCGGGCGCGGGGCGGAAATGGTCAGCTTCAGCGGCATGCCCTTGGGCGCCATGTCGGCCAACTGGCCTTCCAGCGCGGTCTTTTCCTCGGCGCTGCCGGTGATCGCGGTGATC
>JANLQT010000543.1:0-7451 GCA_031368035.1 Rhodobacterales bacterium
CCTGGGCCAGCGCCAGCCCGGCCTTCAGGCTTTCGGATTGGGGCTGGCCGGGGGACACCCGCACCTTGCGGAAATCGGGCAGTAGGGCCTCGACCGCCGGGTCGCTAACCACTGCCAGATACAGGTCCGCGGAAACCGCCCGCGCGGCGTCGGCTGCATGGCGGAGGAGCGGCTTGCCCTCTAGCGGGGCGAGCAGCTTGTTGGCGGCGCCGAAGCGGCGCGAGGCGCCGGCGGCGAGCAGCAGGATGGCGGTGGGCATCTGTCTCCCCTTCGGCGGTGATTTAGACATGCGCCGGGGCGGGGGGGAAGGGTGCTTGGGCCGCGAACAGCGCGGCGAGGCGGTGGGTGTCGATGGCATGGACGACTGTTCCGCGTGGTTTGACGGCGGTGGCGCTGTCGGCGGCGACGAGGGCGTTGATGATCGCCTCCTCCGTCGCCTCGACGGCGGCGAGGTAGATCGGGTCGATGAGTTCGCCGTTCAGTTCCCGGCGGGTGATGATCGGGGCGTCGTCAGTGGGCATCAGGCCGGGGTTGGCGGTGGAGAAGGCGAGGAACAGATCGCCCGAGGAATTGCCCCCCGGCGTGCCGCCGCGCGCGACGCCAAGCGAGGCGCGGCGGGCGAGGGCTTGCAGGTAGATCGGCGAGATCGGGGCGTCGGTGGCGACGAGGGTGATGATGGACCCAAGGTCGGTCTTGCGGAAGGCGCCTTCCGGCATCAGGCGGCCGACAGGCTGGCCGAGAACGGTCAGCCAGGGGCGACGGCCATGGGTGGCCTGGACCAGAACACCGACTGTGTAGGTTTGCCCCGCAATGGTGACGAGGCGCGAGGCGGTGCCGGTGCCGGCCTTGAACTCGTAAGCAATCATGCCGTTGCCGCCGCCGACATTGCCCTCGGCCACCGGGCCACTCTTCAGATCGGCCAGCGCGGCGAGGGCGTGTTCGGGCTGCACATGCATCGCGTTGATGTCGTTCAGCACGCCGTCATAGGTTTCGGCGACGACGGGCATGCCCCAGGCCATGCCCTCGAAATGATCCGCATAGGTGTCGATCATCCAGCGCGTCGCCGCGGTGTGACAGGCGCCGATGGCATGGGTGTTGGAAATCAGGATCGGCCCCAGGAAATAGCCGGCATGGTCGATCCAATGGGTGCCGGTCATCTCGCCATTGCCGTTAAGGGAATAGAAGCCCGCCGGCACCGGATGGGGGGTGCGTCCCGGAAAGGGCAGGACGGCGGTGACGCCGGTGCGCATGTCGCGGTCCGGATCGGTCAGGGTGCAGAAGCCGACCTGCAGGCCGGGCACATCGGTGATGGCGTTCAGGGGGCCAGTGCGGCCGGGGAAGGGCAGGCCAAGATCGCGGGCGCGGGGTTTGGACATGAGCGGAACCTTTCAGCGAAAGCGGGCGAGGGCATCGGGCGGGACCAGCGCGCCGGGGTGCCGGATAACCTCGGCGGCGAGGGACTGGCCGGCGCGGACGGCGGTCAGGGCTTCGGTGCCATTCAGACGGGCGTTCAGGTAGCCTGCATTGAAGCTGTCGCCCGCGCCGGTGGTGTCGCGGGCGTCGGTTACGGCGGGGGGAGGAAGTTCGTGGGTCTGTCCATTCGCATGGACAAGCGTTGGCAAGGGGCCGTTCTTCACCACGATTTCCCGCGCCCCCCATGCGGTCAGGCGATGGATGGTGGCAGAGGGGGACGCATCGCCGTAAATTGTTGTTTCATCATCGAAACTTGGAAAAGCAAAATCGGCGAGCGCATAGGCCGCTGCGAGGCTCGCATCCATTTCTGCCCGGTCCGGCCACAGACGCAGTCGGATGTTGGGGTCAAAAGCGATCTGGCCGCCGCGCTTTTGAAACTGCGCCAGGACCACAAAAAGTCGCGCGCGCGCTTCGGCCGAGAGGATGGCAAGGGTGATGCCCGACAGGTAGGCCAGCGCCGCGCCTTCAAGTGCTGCCGCGAGTCGTGCAGGATCATCAGCGAGCTGCTTGGCGGCGGACTGGCCGCGCCAATAGGTGAAGCTGCGCTCGGCCCCGGTCAGGGTGATCAGATACAGGCCCACGGTTGCATTTGGCAGCCGCAGGATATGAGAGGTGTCGATACCCTGACTGCCGATGAACGCCGCCATTGCATCCGACAGAGGATCGGTGCCGATGGCCGAAACAAAGCGGACCGGTGTGGCTGAGAGAGCCTTCAAATACCAAGCGGTGTTGAACACATCCCCGGCAAATGCCTGGCGGAACATTCCTTCGCCGGCCGGGGCAAGCTCGACCATGCATTCGCCAATGCAAGCGATGGTCATCGCGCCGCCTTTTCCCAAGGGGCCGCCGGTTTGGCCCGGGGTGCAGTCAAGCGCAAGTCGGCCGCGAGGTCCAGACAGGACGGCGCCCCGCCGCCAGGAATGCCAAAGGCGGCCCAAAAAGCTGGACCGCCTTTGCAAAAGTCTTCAGGCGTCCGGTTACTCGGCCGCGATCGCAGCGTCTGCGGTCGGATAGTCGGTGTAGCCCTTCTCGCCGCCGGCATAGAACGTGCTGAAATCGGGCGGGTTCAGCGGCAGGCCCCCTTGCAGGCGCGACACCAGATCCGGGTTGGCCAGGAAGGCGCGGCCCATGCCGGCCAGATTGGTCTTGCCGGCGTTCACCGCCGCCTCGGCCGAGGCGAGATCAAGGCTGCCGCCCATGATCATCGTGTGCGGCCAGGCTTTGTGCAGATTTGCGCGGAAGGCGTCGGGGATGGCTGGATTGCCCATCGCGACATGGTCGGCGATGTGCAGATAGACCAGACCAATCGCGGCCAGAGCCTTGGTCAGCTCCAGATAGGTTTCGTCCACTTCCGGATAGGCCGCCATGCCGCCCGCCATGCCATAGGGAGAAAGGCGGATGCCGGTCTTGTCCGCGCCGATCGCCGCGGCAACGGCCTGAGCCACTTCGACCACGGAGCGGATGCGGTTCGCGACGCTGCCACCATAGGTGTCGGTGCGGATGTTGGTCACGGGCGACATGAACTGCTCAAGCAAATAGCCGTTGGCGCCGTGCAGTTCCACCCCGTCAAAGCCCGCCGCAATGGCGTTCTTGGCCGCAGTGACGAATTCGGCCTTGGTGGTGACAAGCTCTGCTTCGGTCAACGCGTGCGGCACGGGATGGTCCTGCATTCCGTTGCTGTCGGTGTACATCTGGCCCGGCGCGGCAATGGCGCTGGCCGAGACGATCTTGCCGCCATCGACCAGATTTTCAGCATGGCCGATGCGGCCAGTGTGCATGAACTGCGCGAAGATCTTGCCGCCTTTGGCATGGACAGCGTTGGTGATGGGCTTCCACGCCTCGACCTGGGCTGCGGACCAGATCCCGGGCGTGCGGGCATAGCCACGGCCATTCGGGCTGGGGGCGATGCCTTCGGTGATGATCAGACCGGCGCCCGCACGCTGGCCGTAATAGGTCACCATGATCGCGGTCGGCACCGCATGGGCATCGGCACGGCTGCGGGTCATCGGGTTCATCACCAGACGGTTGGCCAAGTGATGCGGGCCCATCTGGTAGGGGGCAAACAAGGAAATCGAGGTCATGTCATGTCCTGGGATTGTGGGCTTGAGTGGATGTGTCAGCGAAACGCTGCGCCCGATCCGTATGTTCCGCCACGGCTGGAAAGCGGTCCGACCTGTGCAAAAATGCACCTTGCGCGGGGTTGAAACTCGCGCCGTTTTGCCAGTGCCGAGGGTGCCTGCCCGCTCTGGCGGGGCCGCAGGCGCGGGGATAGGCTGGGTCACCATCCAGGCCCCATGAATCAAGGTTCGACCATGAAACCGAACGCCGACGACGCCCGCCGCATCGCCAACATCCACCAGGCGGCGTTCGAGCCCTTCGTGTATCCCGATGGCGTGGCCCTGGGCGATGCCGTGCTGCAACTGGACGAAGGGCAGCCGCTGGGCGTAGGGTTTCACGTCTATCGCATGCCGGCGGGCATGACGACGCGCGGACACCGGCACAACGGGCACGAGCAGTTCCTGATTCTGGAGGGGGAGCTGCGTGAAAGCGACGGCACGGTGCTGCGGGTCGGCGATCTGGTGTTCTACAAGGACGGGACCGAGCACAATTCCTTCACGCCGCATGGCTGCCTGCTGGCGGTGCACATTGCAGGACCGGAAACTCCGCTAGAGTAAGCGCAAAGCAAAACGGGGACGGCCTGCGCCATCCCCGTTTCCTGTCGCAGGCCCGTTCAGGCCTGAAGCTTATGCCAGCGCGAGGTTGATCGCCGATTCGCGGCCATTGCGGTCACGCTCGATGTCGAAGGTCACGGCTTGGCCGTCCTTCAGTTGCTGGATGCCAGCGCGTTCCAGCGCCGAGATGTGGACGAACACGTCCTTAGAGCCGGTCGAGGGGGCGATGAAGCCGAAACCCTTGGTGGCATTGAACCATTTCACGTTGCCGGTGGCCATCGTGATAACTCCTGTTTCTCATATTCCGCCCACGGGATGTGGCGGCGTGGCATCAGTCTTTGAAGAACGCGTCTGAAGCCGTGAGGAGACAGAAGGTCGAAAGAGTTTAGCCGGGGTCACTTAGCGCCAATTGCCGCAAAATACAAGAGGCGGGCCAAGATTTGTCCGCTGGTCAGGCACTTCTTTGCTGGCTTCGGGTCTTTGCGCTGGTTCGACCCAGGGCGCCAGCGGTGGCAAGGCTGACGACGATCAAGGGCAGCGACAGGCCAAAGGCCATGCGGATGCCGAAACCATGCGCGACAAAGCCCAGAAGTGGTGGCCCGAGCAGGAACATCAAGAACGAAAACTGCGCCAGGGCGGCGATATTCAGCGCCGAGGAACGGTCTGTCCGGCGTGCGGCTGCTGACATGGCCAGTGGGAAAATTGCAGATGTGCCAAGCCCCATGGCGGCGAACCCGGCCAGTGACAGCAACGGATTGGCCGAGAACACGACGACAAGGCAGCCGATCCCCAGCGACAGAAACAGGATCCTCGCGAGTGTGGCAGGAGACTCCGCTCTACCACGCCATCGGCGAAGAACCGCATCAAGGCTTGGGTGATGGCAAAGCAGGATACCGCGATGCCCTGCCAGAACTTGTCCGAGCCAAAGGCGTCGCGCATGTAGATCGCCGACCAGTCCATGCTGGCGCCTTCCAGCAACATGGCGGGGATCGTCACGATCACAATCAACAGAATGCCCCAGGTTGGCACCGCGAAATGCGGTGTGTCGTCGGCGCCTTCGACATGGCGGGGCGGCGAGGGGACGTAACCGCGCAAGGCGAGGAAACTTGCCAGCGCCACGATCGGCACGACCGGCGCCATGTGCAATTGCGGCGTCAGGCCGAGGGCAGCCAGTTGCGCGCCGAACAGGCCAGCGGTGAAAAAGCCGATGCTCCAGAACGCGTGCGAGCGGTTCATGATGCGGCGGCCAAGCATGTGTTCAGTGCGGTCAGCCTCGGCGTTCAGCATGATCTCGATGCAGCCGATGGTGACGCCGACAGGAATCAGCAGGGCGAACAGCATGGCGGGCGTTGGGGCGCGAACCGCGAGAGCGTAAAGTGCCGCCAGCAGCGGAATGGCCAGCGGCAGGACACGGTGAAAGCCAAGTCGTTCCAGCGTGCGGGTGGCGAAGGTCAGGGACACCAGCGTGCCGATGGGCGCGCCGATCAGGCCCAGCCCCAGCGCCGAAGTGGTCACGCCCATGTCGGTCTGCACATCGGCGAGCCGGGGAAACAGGTTGCCCATGGCGAAGGAATAGATCGCAAAGCCGGCAAAGACCCGGTGGGCAGGCGAAAGGGAAAGGGTCATGGGGGCGTCCCGTCTGGCGCGCCAGTCGTAACCGATTGCATCCTGTCCGCAAGGCAGGCCCGTAAAGTTTCATGTGGGTAAGAAAATTTGACACTCAGAATAAGCTGCGTCTAGGCTTGGCCCAAAGGTCGGAATCGGGCCAAACCAACGGGAGATTTGCATGAAAAAACGTGTGGCGGTGATCGGGGCGGGGCCTTCGGGGCTGGCGCAACTGCGGGCATTCCAGTCGGCGCGGGCCAAGGGCGAGGAGATTCCCGAGGTGGTCTGCTTTGAAAAGCAGGGCAACTGGGGTGGGCTGTGGAACTACACTTGGCGCACGGGGCTGGATGAATATGGCGAGCCGGTGCATTGCTCGATGTATCGCTATCTTTGGTCGAACGGGCCGAAGGAAGGGCTGGAGTTTGCCGACTATTCGTTTGAAGAGCATTTCAGCAAGCAGATCGCCTCGTATCCGCCGCGGGCGGTGCTGTTCGACTATATCGAGGGGCGGGTGAACAAGGCGGGGGTGCGGCCCTGGATCCGGTTCCGCCATCCGGTGCGGTTCGTGAAATACAGTGAGGCGACGGGGAAGTTCACCGTCACGGCGCATGATCTGGTGGCTGACCGGATGTATGAAGAGGAATTCGACAACGTCATCGTCGCCTCGGGGCACTTCTCGACCCCGAATGTGCCGGAATACCCGGGGTTTCAGAAGTTCGGCGGGCGGGTGCTGCACGCGCATGATTTCCGCGACGCGATGGAGTTCAAGGGCAAGGATATCCTGCTGCTCGGGTCCAGCTATTCGGCCGAGGATGTCGGCAGCCAGTGCTGGAAATATGGGGCGAAGTCGATCACGGTGGCCTATCGCAACGCGCCGATGGGGTTTGGCTGGCCGGACAACTGGAAGGAAGTTCCCAAGCTGGAACGGGTGGATGAGACCACCGCTTATTTCTCGGACGGGAGTTCGAAGAAGGTCGATGCGATCATCCTGTGCACCGGCTACAAGCATCATTTCCCGTTCCTGCCGGACGATTTGCGGCTGAAAACGGCGAACCGGCTGGCGACGGCGGACCTGTACAAGGGCGTGGCTTGGGTGGGCAATCCCAAGCTGTTCTATCTTGGCATGCAGGATCAATGGGTCACCTTCAACATGTTCGACGCGCAGGCTTGGTGGGTGCGGGATGTGATCCTGGGGCGGATTGCGATTCCGGCCGACAAGGCGGTGCTTTTGCAGGATGTGGCCGAGCGGATCGCGGGCGAGGATGCGGGCAAGGATGCCCATGATGCGATCCATTATCAGGGCGAGTATGTGAAAGAGCTGATCGCCGAGACGGACTATCCCAGCTTTGATGTCGATGGGGCTTGCGAGGCGTTTTATGAGTGGAAGCACCACAAGGGCGAGGGGATCATGACCTTCCGCGACCACGCCTATCGGTCGGTCATCACCGGGACGATGGCCCCCTTGCATCACACGCCCTGGAAGGACGCGCTGGAGGATTCCATGGAAGCCTATCTGCGGAACTGACGGGGCGGCGGGTGTGAGACGGGCAAGGTTGCACGCGTGCAACCTTGCGTAAGCCTTTGGTATCGCAGCATTTCGAAAATCTTGTTCAGAATCGATTAACCATGATCGCGTGGGGGGCGCCCGTAGGATGGGTGATTCACCCATCCTTTCTGGGCGGTTCAAGGGATGGGTGAATC
>JANLQT010000562.1:0-9762 GCA_031368035.1 Rhodobacterales bacterium
GCCCGTGCCGACACCATCCGCAAGGAACTTGCCGAGGCCCGCGACCTGCGCGAGGAAGCCAAGACCCTGCTTGCGTCTTACGAGGCGAAGAGCCGTGAAATGACCGCGCAGGCGGCCCGGATCGTGGCGCAAGCCAAGGACGAAGCGCAAGCTGCCGCCAACCAGGCCCGCAGCGATCTGGCCAAATCCATCGAGCGGCGTCTGGCTGCGGCGGGCGAAAAGATCACCTCGGCCGAGGCTGCGGCGATCCGTTCCGTGCGCGAGCAGGCGGTCACTGTTGCCATCTCGGTGACGGGTGAACTTCTGGCCAAGCAGACCACAGCCGCTTCGGCCAAGGCCGGCATCGACGCGGCGATTGAACAGGTCGCGGCCAAGCTGCACTGACCAGCCAACAGCCCAACAGAAAAGCCCCGGAGCGGTGTCGCTCCGGGGCTTTCTTCATGCCTTGTGGCCCGATCAGTTTGTCGGGCGAATGATGATCTCGACCCGGCGGTTCTGCGCCCGGCCCGCGTCGTTCAGGTTCGAGGCAATCGGCTCATCCTCGCCGCGCCCGACGATGGTGAACCGGCCCGAGCCCACGCCGCCCCGGATCAGCGACGAGGCGACCGACGAGGCGCGCCGCTGGCTGAGGTCCTGGTTGAACGCCGCCGTGCCGGTGTTGTCGGTATGGCCGACAACAACGATGGTGCTGGCCGGATACAGGTTCAGACTGTTGGCGATCAGCTGCATGTCGCGCTGCAACGTGGCCGACAGCGTCGCGCTGCCGGTGTCGAACAGCAGATCGCTCGGGGTGTTCAGCACCAGATAGCTGCCCATGTTGGTCACCGTGATGCCGCTGCTCGCCAGTTGCTGACGCAGGTCTTCGCTTTGCCGGTCCACCATCGAGCCCGCAACGCCGCCCACGACCGCACCAGCCGCCGCGCCCAGAAGCGCGGCTTGCAGCGGGGTGCCCTTTCCCGACACCGCACCCGCCATGCCGCCCAGAATGGCGCCGGTGGCCATGCCGGAGTTGGTGTTCTGGTTGGGATTGGTCTGGTACGGATTGGGGGCCGAGCAGCCCGCCAGGGCCATGCCGACCAATATGGTCAGGGTGATCGGTGTATTCATTCGCATTTGTCTGCCTCGCTGGAATGGTCCCGCCGCTTCTGGGCCTTGGCCCCGCTATAGCAGAACTGCCAGACCCGGGACAGGGTTCCAGCCAAAGCGGCGATTTCTCGCGCATCACTTTTGTGACGTTTTGGCCGGACGGACCCAAAGTGGCGGGTCAGGCCGCGTCGCTGCGCGCTGCCTCCCAGGCCAGCAGCGCGCGCTTGACCGGCAGCCCCCAGTGATAGCCGCCCAACCCCCCCGATTTGCGCAAGGCGCGGTGGCAGGGGATCAGCCACGAGATCGGATTGCGCCCCACGGCGGTGCCCACCGCCCGCACCGCCTGCGGATGGCCAATGGCACCGGCAATCTCGGAATAGGTGGTGACATGGCCCGAAGGTATGGACAGCAGCGCCTCCCAGACCTTGATCTGGAACGGCGCGCCGATCAAAAACAACGGGGTCTTGCCATCGCCGCCAAAGGCTTGGGCAACCCAGGGGCGCAGAAAGGTCGGGTCCTCGACCAATGTGGCGCGGGGCCAGCGCCCGATCAGATCGGCGAAGGTCGCCTCCGCCCCGGTCTCGGCGGCAAAGCCGATGCCGCACAACCCGCGCTCGGTGCCCATCACCAGTGCCGGGCCGAACGGGCTGTCGAACCAACCCCAGAAGATCGTCAGCCCCTCGCCCGCCTTGGCATAGTCGCCGGGCGACATCGCCTCCCAGGACAGAAACAGATCGTGCAGGCGGCCCGGGCTGGACAGGCCGGCTTGCAGCGCGGTGTCCAACACGCTGAACCGCTCTGCCAGCAGCCGCTTGGCATGGTCCAGCGTCAGATATTGCTGATACCGCTTGGGCGAGACCCCGACCCAAGCCGAGAACACCCGCTGGAAATGCGCCGGCGACATCTGCATCCGCGCGGCCAGCCCGTCCAGCGTCAGGCCCGGCCCACCGGCGTCGATCTCTTTCAGCGCGCGGGCGATGACGGCGTAATGATAGCTGGTCTCAAGCATGTCTTGCGGCATGACTGTCTCCTTTCCCGGCAGATTAGCCACGAAATTAGGCTGCCGCGACCCGAAACCTGCGGTTTCGCTTGAGCGGTCTGGCCCACCCGGCTACCAAACCTCATGATCCCGCAACTGGATTTCAGGGCCCTGCAAGCCGTCTTTACCCGGTTCCGTGACCTTGATCCGGCCCCGGTGGGGGAACTGCATCATACGAATGCCTTCACCCTGCTGGTCGCGGTTGCGCTGTCCGCCCAAGCGACCGATGTGGGGGTGAACCGGGCGACGAAGGCCCTGTTCGAAATTGCCGATACGCCGGAAAAGATGCTGGCGCTGGGCGAGGCGCGGCTGACCGAACATATCAAGACCATTGGCTTGTTCCGCAACAAGGCCAAGAATGTCATCAAGCTGTCGCAGCGGCTTCTGGACACCTATGACGGCCAAGTCCCCTCGTCCCGCGCGGCGCTGCAAAGCCTGCCGGGCGTCGGGCGCAAGACCGCCAATGTCGTGCTGAACATCTGGTTCCACCTGCCCGCGCAAGCGGTCGATACTCATATCTTCCGCGTTGGCAACCGCACCGGCATCGCCCCCGGCAAGGACGAAGTCGCGGTCGAACGCGCCATTGAAGACAACGTACCCGCCGAATTTCAGGCCCATGCGCATCACTGGCTGATCCTGCATGGGCGTTACATTTGCACGGCAAGAAAACCCCGATGCGGGACCTGCCCCATCGCCGACCTCTGCCTTTTCCCGGAGAAAACCTCATGAAAACCTATGACGTGGTTGGCATCGGCAACGCCATTGTCGATGTCCTGTCCCCCGCCGGCGATTCGTTTCTGGAACTGATGGGCATCCAGAAGGGCATCATGCAACTGGTGGAACGCGAACGGGGCGAACTGCTTTACGCCGGCATGCACGAACGCCTTCAGGCGCCGGGCGGATCAGTCGCCAACACGCTGGCCGGGCTTGGCAATCTGGGGCTGAAGACCGCCTTCATCGGCCGGGTGCATGACGACGCGCTGGGCCGGTACTATGCCGGGTCGATGGCCGAAGGCGGCACCGATTTTCCCAATGCCCCGGTCGCGGGGGGCGAACTTCCGACTTCGCGCTCGATGATCTTTGTCGCGCCGGATGGCGAGCGCAGCATGAACACCTATCTGGGCATTTCGTCCGAGCTTGGCCCCGAGGATGTGTCCGATGACGTGGCCGGCAACACCCAGCTGCTGTTTCTGGAAGGCTATCTTTACGATAAGCCCAAAGGCAAACAGGCGTTTGAACGCGCCGCGCGGCTGTGTCGGCAAGGCGGCGGCAAGGCCGGGATCGCGCTGTCGGACCCGTTCTGCGTAGATCGCCACCGGGACGACTTCCGCCGTCTGGTCAAGGATCTGGACTATGTGATCGGCAACGAACACGAATGGTGCTCGCTGTATCAGACCGACCTGTCTTCGGCGCTGGAACTCGCCGCTGCCGACGCTGGCATGGTGGCCTGCACAAGGTCGGGCAACGAGGTCATCATTGTTCGGGGCGAGGAACAGGCCGTGGTCCCGGTGCACCGCATCGTGCCGGTCGATGCCACCGGCGCGGGCGATCTGTTCGCCTCGGGCTTTCTTTATGGCGTCGCCACCGGCCAAAGCCTGGCCACCTGCGGCCGCATGGGCTGTGTCGCGGCGGCGGAAGTGATCAGCCATTACGGCGCCAGGCCGGAGACCGATCTTAAGGCGCTGTTCCATCACCAGGGGCTGATCTAGGCGCGGTGCGTGCAAGCACGCCCCCTAACGAAATGCCATCTCACCACGGGTAGGGTGCGTGATTTCACGCACCATTTTCACACCGAAAACCGTGAATTTCCACCTTGCCGGAAAGTTAACGTAATTTGTAAAACTGTTTAACATCAATGGCTTGCAAGATATTTCACGCGTGAAATCTTCCAGATTTCACGCCCCTCGCCTACTCTCCCAGTTTCGCGTGCACCTCGTCCAGATCGACCTCACCCAAGGGCATCTTGTTGTCCGGATCATCGAAGTCGTATTTGAACAACTGGAAGTCGCGGCGATAGACCTCCCACATCAGATGCTTGGACAGGTCATCGAAATAAGCGCTGACCGGGTGTTCGCGCTTCGGCCCGTGCCCTTCGCTTTCGTTGAAGCGCGGCACGGTTTTCAGGTCGATCTTGTGCTTTGGCTTCATTTTCGCGACGACCTGCGCCATCCCCTCATCGAACGTCTCGGTGAAGAAGATCTGGTCATACCGCCCCCCATTGACGATGAAGGTCGAGATATGGCCCGACATCGCCGACCAGTGAATGTCCGGCTCCATCGGCTTCTTGAACCTTATGGTGTCCCGCGCGAACAGCAGGAACCGCCGGAACGAGGCGATCTGGTCGAAGGGCTGCTTGCCATCCTCTCCCCCGACCTCGATCCCGTATTTCTGCACCAGCAGCGGCACCAAGTTCCCGCGATACCGCTTCCCGTTCCTTTGAATCCCGCAAACCTTGTCGAAAAAGCTGCTCAGAATCCGCTGATACGGGTTGCGCACACAGGTGAAGGCATAAACCTCGTGCCCCTTCACCGCAGCTTCGATCAGGGGCTGGCTCGCCTCCATCGACCATTTGTGCAGGCCGGTGGTCGCGTCATGGATGTCGCCATCATAGAACGCCCCATGGTCGGCGTAATACATGATCTGTCCGATGGTCGAGCAGGCGCATTTCGGCACCACCCGGTAAACCACGCTTTCACTTTCCGTCATCCAGGTGCCGGGAAAGCCCATGTAACCTCACTTCCGCCTGTCGCCTTCAACTTGGGTTCAAACAATCAACAAAGCCCTGTCTTTTCAACCGCTGATAAAGCTATTTAGATCAAGACTGCCCGACACCCGCCCGTGATTGTTCCAAAACATGGCCCGCATCGCCTATATCCTTCTCTGCCACAAGGACCCCGAGGGGATCATCGCCCAGGCCCAGCGCCTGACGGCGGCGGGGGATTTCATCGCCATCCATTTCGACGCCCGCGCCAAGCCCGCCGATCACGACCGCATCCGCACGGCCCTGGCCACCAACCCCGCCGTCACCTTCGCCGCCAAGCGCCTCAAATGTGGCTGGGGCGAATGGAGCCTTGTCGAAGCCTCGCTGCAAGCGGCCCGCGCGGCGGTCGCCGCTTTCCCGCGCGCCACGCATTTCTACATGCTGTCGGGCGACTGCATGCCGATCAAGACCGCGGAATATGCCCATGCGTTCCTGGACCGCGAAGATGTGGACTATATCGAAAGCGTGGATTTCTTCGGCTCGGACTGGATCAAGACCGGGATCAAGGATGAACGTCTGGTCTATCGGCACTGGTTCAACGAGCGGACCCACAAATGGCTGTTCTACCAGTCGATGAAGCTGCAACGACGGCTGGGGCTGACCCGCAGCGTGCCGTCCGATATTCAGATGATGATCGGTTCCCAATGGTGGTGCCTGCGCCGCCGCACGATGGAATGGGTGCTCGACTTTTGCGACAAGCGCACCGACGTCATGCGCTTCTTCCGCACCACCTGGATTCCGGACGAGACATTCTTTCAGACCGTTGTCCGCCATCTGGTGCCCGAGGCCGAGATCCAGCCGCGCACCCTGACCTTTCTGATGTTCACCGATTACGGCATGCCGGTCAGCTTTTACAACGATCAGTATGACCTGCTGCTGGCGCAAGACTACCTGTTCGCCCGCAAGATCAGCCCCGACTCGAAAGAGCTGAAAGACCGGCTTGGCAAGCTTTACGCCGCCAAGGGCGTGCATTTCGGCATCTCGAACGAGGGGCGAAGCCTGTTCAAGTTCCTCGCCGGACGGGGCCGCGTGGGGCGAAGGTTCGCGCCAAGGTTCTGGGAGACGGAAAGCTCGCTTGGCCGTCAGCGCACCCTTTTGATGGTGACCTGCAAGAAATGGCATGTCGCCAAGCGGCTGGTGGAACGGGTGCGGCAGGTCACCAACACTCCGGCGGTGGATTATCTGTTCAACGAAGCCTCGACGCCGCTGCCGGACCTTGGCGGCATCCAGACCACGCTGGAAAAGCGCACCCGGCACCGGCGGGCGCTGGTGCGGATGCTGTTCGACTATTGGCAAACCGATGTGCTGCTGATCTGCATCGACCCGGCCAACACCGATCTGATGCAGGATTTCTACAACGACAAGGCCAAGGTCCGTCTGCTGGAAATCGCCTGCGACTTCACCGACGATTACCTGATCGGTCATGCCAAGCGCGTGGGTCTGGCCGGGGATCGCACCCCGCCGGATGTGATCGCCAAACTGCTGCCGACCATCCGCTATGATGTGAAGTTCGAAAGCGACCGCATCCGCGACGCCGGCTTCCCGGGCTTCTACCGCCTGGCCGAGGCCGATACGGTGGATGAAAACACCGTGCCCCTGGCGGAATTCCTTGATATCCCGGTCCAGAAGGCGCGGCAGATCGCGGCGACCGAATACCTGTTCACAGATTGAACCCCAATGATCCAAACCGGCGCTTACAGCTACGATCCCACCAACATCTTCGCCCGCATCCTGCGCGGCGAGATTCCCAACAAGACCGTCACGGAAACCGCCCATACGCTGGCCTTCCACGACATCCGCCCGCAGGCGCCGGTGCATGTGCTGGTGATCCCCAAGGGCCCCTACGTTACCTTCGACCATTTCGCCGCCGAAGCGTCGGCCGAGGAAATTCTCGATTTCCACCGCACCGCCGCTTCGGTCTGCGCCATGCTGGGCATCGCGCCCGGTGAAGGCTACCGCGCCATCACCAATGCGGGTGAGAATGGGATGCAGGAAGTGCCGCATTACCACCTGCATATCCTTGGCGGCAAGGTCATGGGCCGGATGATCGGGGGCTGAACTCTGCCCAAATCCAACCTTCGCGCCCGGATTGCCAGGGCGTTGCCCGTGGCCGACCTGACCGGCCCGCTGGCGCTGCGCTTTTACGCCGCGACCCCGCAAAGCCGCCTGTCACGGCTGGCGGACGGCGCGCCCTACTGGGCCTGGCTGTGGCCCGGCGGCGCGGCGCTGATCGGCCATCTCGCCGCCACGCCGGGCCTTGCCAAGGGCCGCCGCGTGCTGGACCTTGGCGCCGGGTCCGGCCTCGTCGGCATTGCCGCGATGAAATGCGGCGCGGCATCGGTCCTCGCCTCTGACGTCGATCCGGTGGCGCGCGAGGTTACGGGCATGAATGCCGCGCTGAACGGCGTGACGCTGACCGTCACCGGCGATCTTCTGGACGCGCCGCCCCCGCTGGTCGACCTGATTCTGGTTGGCGATCTTTTCTACGACCCCGAGCTTGCCGCCCGGGTCCTGCCGTTTCTGTCCCGCGCCGCCGGGCAGGGGGCCGAGGTTCTGGTCGGCGACATCGGGCGCGCCCATCTGCCCGCGCTTGGTCCGCCCATCGCAAGCTACCCCGTGCGCGACTTCGCCGACCCGCCCGGCCAGTTGCCCCGTCAGGGCCGGGTCTATCGCATCACCGGCTGAGCCCTTGCGGAAACCGGAGGTTCCGGGTCGCGCGGCGCGGGTCTGCGGCCTTACCTGACGTCAAGCGTTCAGGAGGTTGCCATGCAGTTCACCCCGATCCCGACCGATCTGGTCCGGCACTATCAATCCGGCGGCGTCGATGCCAATGGGCAGGCGCCCGAACGCGCCATCTCGGACGGTCAGGGCAATCCCTGCCGGCACTGTCTGAAGCTGATCCCGAAGGGCGCCGGGATGCTGATCCTTGCCCACCGGCCCTTCCCGGCGCTTCAGCCCTATGCAGAGCTGGGGCCGATCTTCCTGTGCTCGGCCCCCTGCGAGCCCGGCGGCGGGACCGAACTGCCCGACAGTCTGGCCTCGCCCGACTACATTCTGCGCGGCTATTCGGCGGCGAACCGGATCGTTTATGGCTCGGGCGCCGTGGTTCCCACGGGGCAGATCAAGGCCGAGGCGGCGCAGCGGTTCAAGGATGCGCGGATCGCCTATCAGCACGTCCGCTCGGCCCGGAACAACTGCTTTCAGGTCAGGATCGACCGGGATTGATCCTTGGCATGGGGCGTGTGCAAGACCAGCAAATCGTGGTTAACGGTAAATGAATGAAATTTGCGATATATAGCAATTTCAATGGGTTGATCGGTGTTGCACGCGTGCAATACCCGCGATTGCACACGTGCCCCCTACGGAAAGGTCTCGCCACGCGCCAGTTTAGCCAACAAATCCGCCTTCCGCTTTTCGCGCGTCTCGGGCCGTTTCGCCGTGTGCAGCCGATAGTAGATCGCGTAGCGCCCTTGGGTTTTCAGCGCGGCATAGGCCACCCGCGCCGCCTCTGGCCCTGTCGCCAGCGCCTCCAGAAAGTCTGGCGGCACCTCGGCCCCCTTGCCGCCGGAATACCCCGTCTCCCACCGACCCGAGGCTTTGCCAGCCTCGACTGTCGCCAGACCCGCAGCCGTCATCCGCCCCTCCGCGATCAGCCGCTCGGCATGGGCGATGTTGCGTGCCGACCACGCGCTGGCGGGCTTGCGCGGCGTGAAACGCTGGGTCCACTGCGTCGGGCTGACGGTCTTGCGGACCCCGTCGATCCAGCCATGCGCGATCGCCCCCAGCACGGCATCGTCCCAGTCAATGGACGGCATGCCGGTGCCCTTGCGGTGGTAAAGCACCCAAATCTCACGGGCGTCAGGATGGCTGGCAAGCCAGTCCCACCACTCTTGCGGCGCCTCGAACGGGACAGGTTCGCTCACATCCCGGCCTGCATCGCATCCCAGGTTTTGAGGAACCTATTGGGTGCCGCGTCCCGCCAGGTGCGGATCAGCCGCGCCCGGGTCCAATCGGGGTCAAGCTTGCCCGAGGCCACCAGGATCAGCGCGTGGGGCTGATAATGGGGATGGACCGGGAAGGTTTCGGGATCAGCCGCCTGCAGCGCCTCGCGCTCTGCCAACTCGCAGCGGAACACGGCGGCATCCAGCTTGGCGGCCCAATAAACCCAGGACTTGCCGAAGACCTTCAGCGTTTCATGCCCCCAAGGGTAGGCAAACGTCACCTGAGGCAGGTCAAGCCCGACCGCGAGATCCCTGAGTTCGTTCCAATGTCTGATCATCAATGCGCCTCTGCCCAGTTGCGGCCAATACCCGCCTCCACGATCAGCGGCACCTTCAGGTCCACTGCGGGATGTGCTGCCCCTTCCATGACGCCTTTCGCGGCGGCGATCAAGGCATCGGCGGCGTCCTTGTCAGCCTCGAAGACCAGCTCGTCATGGACCTGCAACAGCATCTTGGCCGGGATATCGGCGATGGCGGCGGGCATCCGGATCATGGCGCGGCGGATGATATCGGCGGCGGTGCCCTGGATCGGCGCGTTGATCGCGGCGCGTTTGGCAAAGCCCGCACCGGGGCCTTTGGCGTTGATCTCGGGCGTGTTGATCTTGCGGCCGAACAGGGTTTGGACGTGGCCGTGTTCCTGGGCGAATTTGACGGTGGCGGCCATGTATTCCTTGATGCCGGGGAACCGCTCGAAATAGCGGTCGATAAAGCCCTGCGCCTCGGCGCGCGGGATGCGCAGGTTGCGGGCAAGGCCGAAGCCGGAAATGCCGTAGATGACGCCGAAGTTGATCGCCTTGGCCTTGCGGCGGATGTCCGAGGTCATCTGGTCAAGCGGAACGCCAAACATCTCGGACGCCGTCATGGCATGGATGTCG